>JAITQJ010000188.1 GCA_031288955.1 Planctomycetaceae bacterium
GAGGAAAGAGTCACGTCAATGGAGTTGAAGCCTTTTGGCGGTGTTTTCCCGCGTCGGCAGGCTTGACCGCCGCTTGGTTCTGCCAAACGAAGGCTTGCAAAGTTTAATGGTTGTGCTTCGCAAAACTTTATGTTACACTTAAAAGAGTGTGAATTCCGTTTCAATCACAGAAAAGAAAATCTATACAATATCATCAAAAAATTAATAAAAAATACACGAGATGCTTGTCTAGAGCCCAATTTTATTCCAAGCCGCTTTTGCCAATTTATGCGGCGTGTAAAATTGTCCTTTTCTACGCCGGTCATCCATTCCTGTTGTTTTTCCAGTTGATGATGTGAAATGTCTGCATAACAATATCAGGCATTTGCTTGGTATCTCGTATCTTTTTGAGTAATTTTCGGTGATTGAAGCGGGATCCGCGCCCCTTTGGGTATAACATAAAGGTTTGCGGGGTACAAGCGGTTGCTATCCGTTATATGCTTGATACGGTCAAGGCGAAACAGTATAATTGTCACACTGGTTCTTTTTTCTACAGTTATGGCTTTTCTCGGTATTGATGTCGGTACTTCCGGTACGAAAACTTTGGCAATTGATGCCAAAGGAAAAATCTTGGCAAGCGATGTGCAGGAGTATCCCTGTTACGCCCCAAAACCTCTTTGGAGCGAACAAGACCCCGACGATTGGTGGAACGCCGCCGTCAAGTCCGTCCGCAATGTCGTTCGGAAAGCAAAATTGAAACCCGCCGATGTCAAAGCCGTCGGACTGTCCGGGCAAATGCACGGCAGCGTGTTCCTCGATAAAAACGATAAAGTCATCCGCCGTGCTATCCTTTGGAATGACCAGCGTACCGTTGCCGAATGTGCAGAAATCGAAGATGCTGTCGGCGGTCGGCAAAAACTGATTCAACTCGTTGCTAATCCCGCCCTTACCGGTTTCACCGCCCCGAAAATTCTCTGGCTGCGCAATAACGAAGCGAAAAATTACGAGAAACTCCGCAAAGTGCTGCTGCCGAAAGACGAAATACGCCGCCGGCTCACCGGAGAATACGCAACCGAAGTCAGCGATGCCAGCGGAATGCTGCTCCTTGATGTCGTCCGGCGGACGTGGTCAACGGAACTCCTCGATGCACTCAAACTCGACATTAACCTCTTCGGCAGCGTCTATGAGTCCGAAGATGTAACCGGCAAACTCACTCCGAAAGCGGCAGAGTTGCTCGGTCTGACAACCGGCTGCGTTGTCGTCGGCGGAGCAGGCGATTGCGCTGCCGGTGCTATCGGAAACGGTATCGTCAATGAAGGGATTTTATCAACGTCCATCGGCACATCCGGCGTAATGTTCGTGTACAGCGATGAAGTCAAAATTGACCCGCTCGGCAGAGTGCATACGTTCTGTCACGCCGTTCGGGGTAAATGGCACCTGATGGGAGTCAATCTGTCTTCCGGCGGTTCGCTGCAATGGTTCCGCAACGCTTTGTGCCGGGAACTTGCTGCCGAGGCGAAGAAAAAAAAGAAAGACGTGTACGATTTGTTAACGGCGGAAGCCGAAAAAACGCCGCCGGGCAGCGAAGGGCTTTACTTCCTGCCGTATTTGAGCGGAGAGCGGACACCGCACGCCGACCCGTTTGCGCGGGGCTGTTTCATCGGTTTAACGCTGGTGCATCAGCGGGGACATTTGGTACGCAGTGTGATGGAGGGGGTAACTTATTCGCTGCGGGATTCGCTTGAAATCTTTGAAGGATTGGGAATACCGGTGAAACAAATTCGTGCATCGGGCGGAGGTTCGCGGAGTCCGTTCTGGCGGCAGATTCAGGCGGATATGTTCGGACAACGGGTTGTTACGATAAACTCGGAAGAGGGACCGGCACTGGGAGCGGCATTGCTTGCGGCGGTTGGTGCCGGTGCGTTCAAAAACATTCAGGAAGCGTGCAAGGCGGTCATTAAGGTTGTGAAAGAGACGAAGCCGAACATCAAAGCGAAAAATGTCTATGATGCCGGTATGCCTGTCTATCAGGACTTGTACCGCTCGCTCAAAGATGATTTTAAGCGAATGTAAACTCAACAGCGAGAGAGGAATAATGTCTTATCGGACAGCAATTATCGGAGCGGGACCGGAAGGGACATTGGTCGGCGTAATTAGTCCCAAACAGGTACGGGAAAACAGAATTCCGAAAAGTATTCTGACAGGAATTTTATGAAATCCAGTTACAGGCATTGGAAAGGGAACCGAAAACAGCCGACGATTATGTTGTTCGTGCCAGAACGCTCAATGGACGTAATTATCCTGAAGCCGCTGTCGAGGATTACCGGAAGGCTCTTGAATTAGAACCCCGAAATGATATGTTTCTCTACGAAATGGCGGACACTCTTTGGGGTTCGCTGCATAACGGCGAAGAGGCGTTGCCTTATGTTGAACTGTTGATGGACATTGGAGGTTCCAACCAATCGGAAGCGTCTATACTGCACGAACAAATTCTTGCGGAAAAGCGGAACGCCAAATCGGCAACGTGATTTTCTGTCGGCAAAACAGCGTTCAGAAAATCGATGAGCGAGTCTTTGTTTGCTTCTTCGCCGAACAATTTTTTGAAACCAAAATCGGCGTAAAGGTCAACGCAGCGCGGCATAGTAAATATCCAACCACATTATACCATAAAAATTACCGGCGAAGCGCAATGTCGGCGGTTCTGAACGCCGCCTTTATTTCGGTCCTGCTTCGAGTATCTTTTTCGTTGCCGAACCGGCAAACTGCGCAAAATTCTTCTTGAACAAGTTTGCCAAATGCTTACACGTCTTGTCATACTCCTTCGCATCAGCCCAAACGTTCTTCGGATTCAATATATCCGGCGGCACTCCTTCACACTGCGTCGGGAATGACAAACCAAAAATAGTGTCCTTTTCCTTCACCGCTTTCGCTAACTCGCCGCTGTGAATTCCATCGATAATCGACCGCGTGTATTTTATCGATAACCGCTTGCCGGTGCCGTATTTGCCGCCGCTCCAGCCCGTATTCACCAGCCACGCCTTTGAATCGTACTTCTTCATATTTGCTGCCAGCAATTCCGCATAAACCGACGGATGCCAAACCAGAAATGCCGCCCCGAAACACGCCGAAAACGTCGCTTCCGGCTCCTTCACGCCGACCTCCGTTCCCGCAACTTTCGCCGTATAACCGCTGATGAAATGATACATCGCTTGTTCCGGTGTTAGTTCGCTCACCGGCGGCAAAACTCCGAACGCATCACACGAAAGGAACACGATATTTTTCGGATGATTGCCGACGCACGGCATTTTGATATTGTCGATAAACTCTATCGGATACGAAGCCCGCGTGTTTTCGGTTATCGAATCGTCATTGTAATCGACATACCGGCTGTTCAGGTCAAAAACAACGTTTTCCAAAACAGTTCCAAAACGAATTGCCTTGAAAATTTCCGGCTCGTTCTCTTCCGACAGGTTGATGCACTTTGCATAACAGCCGCCTTCGATATTGGAAATGCCGTCTGGAGTCCATATATGTTCGTCATCGCCGATGAGCCGGCGGTTTGGTTCGGTCGAAAGCGTTGTTTTTCCGGTACCGGAAAGTCCGAAAAACAGCGAAACATCGCCTGCAGCGCCCTCGTTTGCCGAACAGTGCATCGAAAGAAAACCCTTTTTCGGCATCAGGTAATTCATAATCGTGAATACGCCTTTCTTCATTTCACCGGCGTATTGTGTACCGAGAATCACGAATTCGCCTTTTTCAAACGACAGAGCGACGCTGGTTTTGCTCTTGACCGTTTCCTGCATCGGATTGGCGGGAAATTCACCGGCATTGAATATCACGAAGTCCGGTTTTCCGAAGTTGCGCAACTCCTTTGCGTTCGGACGGATAAGCATATTGTACATAAAAAGGGCGTGATATGCCCGGCAGCAAATCACACGGATTTTAATACGGTGTTTGGGGTCCCAGCCGGCGAAACCGTCAATGACGTAGAGTTGGTCGCGGATATTGAAATAATCGACAGCGCGGAGTTTGCTCTCCTCAAAGTCATCGGGAGTCATCGGCATATTGACGCTGCCCCACCAAACATCGTCTTTTGACGGTGAACTTTCGGCAATTCGTTTGTCCTTGGGACTTCGTCCGGTTTTTTCACCGGAACTGTTGACCAGTGCGCCTTCAGAGGTGATGGCGGCGCGTTCCCTGACGACGGCATCTTCGTATAGTTTTGCGGGAGACGGATTTCGGAAAATGCGTCCGACGTATATCCCGTGAGAGGTTAAATCAACACTGTTGCTCATTGTAATACCTTTTTTATCGAATAGTGTTTATCACCGGATTGACTGTTGCACACAATCACACGTGCTGTGCATTATACCCTATAGACAGCGATTGACAAGGGAAAAGATTTAGCCTCAACCGTCGTTCTGAAAACGTACCGGACGGACTGCTCTCTGCTTTTATCTTCTTGCAATTACCAGCGGTTGCGGTTAGAATAGCACCGCTTCATCCTTGCGCATCGGGAACGCTGTTAAAAGCATAGTTCATTATGTCAGACATCACTGAAAGACCGGAAAAGATTCAAGAGGAAACGGACAAGCAATTCGTTATTGCCGACCCTGGTTTTTTCTACGTGTCTTTGCTGCCCGTCTGGACGCTCTTCGTTGCCGGTCTCTTGTGTGCATTCCTCTATTACAGTCAACAGGAGTTCCTACAGATTTTACGCAGCCACGCCCAAGCCGTCTGCGACAGAGACCTGTTGTTCCGTGCCTGGAACGTGGAGTACGGCGGTATTTATGCGCCGATTAAAGAAAGTGTCTTGGAACCGAATCTGTATCTGGAACACCCGAAACGGGATTTGACCGGCAGAGTGAACATTGATGACCCAAACGACACAGTTCACCTGACGCTTATCAATCCGGCGTGGATGACCCGGCAGGTAAACGAAATGCAGAAAGGCGATGACAAACATCAAACTCTGTCCCGATTGACCAGTTCCCGGCTCTTAAATCCGAACAATGCCCCCAAAGGCTGGGAAAAAGAAGCATTGGAACTCATAGAATCAAAAAAAGAAACGGAGTTTTTTCAAATCGGGCTTGATGACAACGGAATTCAAAGAGCCTGCCTTGCCCGTCCGCTTTACACCGCCCGCGGATGTTTGGCGTGCCACGGCACACAAGGTTATCAGGAAGGAGATGTCCGCGGAATGATAACTCTGGCGGTCTATAACGATACCCTCTTTGCCTCCCGAAAAAAGATACAGCGGTTCAGTTGCGGTGTTGCCGCTGCCGCCTGGTTGATTGGCTGCGTCGGACTGTTGTTTTACCGCCGTTCTCTGCACGGATATTTCAGGAAAAATCAATTAACGTTGCAGGAACTGCATAAAAGCCGCTCGGATTTGCGCAAACACCGTGATGAATTGGAAGTTATGGTGGCAAATCGTACAAAAGATTTAGTGAATGCAATCCAGCAGGCAGAAGCCGCCAATCACGCCAAGTCCCAGTTCTTAGCGCATATGAGCCACGAAATACGGACTCCGCTCAATGGAGTTATCGGCTTGTCGAATCTGCTTAAATCGGAGGATATTTCAAAAAAACAAGCCGAATATGTCGAGATGATTCTCCGCAGCGGCGAAACACTTCTGTCGCAGATAAATGACATTCTCGATTTCTCTAAAATTGAGGCGGGAATGTTGGATTTGGACCACATTGAATTTGATTTACTTGCTCAATTCGATTCGGTTATCAGCGTTTTAGCAACCCGCTTTTTGGGCAATGGAGTCGAACTTTGTCTGGACGTGGGTACGGGCGTTCCGCGGTATGTTATCGGCGACAGTAAACGTTTTTTGCAAATCATTCTCAATTTTGCAGGAAATGCCGCTAAATTTACTGCATCCGGCGGTGTGCGGCTCTCCGCCGAACTCCTCGAAAGGAAAGACTGCACCGCCGTGATTCAATTCCGCATTGCTGATACAGGAATCGGTATCGCCAAAGAGAATATATCGAAACTTTTCGATTCTTATGCCCAAGCCGATGTGTCCATTTCAGGAAGATACGGCGGCACCGGTCTTGGATTGTCCATCGCCCGGTCTTTGATTCTAGTGATGGGCGGCGATATAACCATCAAAAGCGAAATCGGTGTCGGTACGACATTTGAATTTTATATTCCTTTCCCCGTTTCGCCGCAGCAGGAAACCCTGGTACAAAAAAGTGCCGTGCCGGCGGCGATGCCGGTGTCTGCTTTACCGCCTCTGAAAGGAATTCGGGTTCTCATTGCCGACGATAATCCGGTGCTGGTCGGTTCGCTGCGGGAACAACTGCGTCATTGGGATATGGATGTCGAAACGCTTGCCGACCCCGCAGACGTGCTGCCGGCAATCAGCAAGGCGGCACAGGACGGGAAGCCGTTCCGCCTGGTTATTGTAGATGATACCGTTCAAGGTGAATCGGGAGTCGATATTATTGAGGAAATGCGGCGGAATGATGCTGCCAAAGACATACCTGTCCTCTTTCTCGCCTCGCTGGAAAATGACCTCAGTCCGGCACAGACGGCGGAGTTAAACATATCGTATCTGCACAAACCGTGCGGTGTTTCTCCGTTATTTGATACGCTGATGAGTATGCTCTTCAACGTTGATTTTGAAGTCTATTTTGCGGAAAAATCCAGACGCAGGGAAGCATCGCAAAAAATGCTGTACAGCATCGGCACGCTCCGGTTTCTCGTTGCCGAAGACAATGCCGTCAATCAAATCGTGATTACGGAGATACTCCGCAAGGCGGGAAGTCAATGCGATGTTGCGCCGAACGGCAGGCGGGCGGTTGAATTGTATCAGGAAAACCAGTACGACGTTATCCTGATGGACTGTCATATGCCGGAAATGGACGGTTACGAGGCAACGGCGGAGATTCGCCAGATGGAGAAGTTTGTTAAAAAGGGGCAGCATATTCCGATTATCGCCTTGACCGCCAATGCCACGAAAGAAGACCGCAGTTCCTGTTTGGGGGCGGGTATGGACGACTATTGCAGCAAACCGATAAAAGAGGATGTGTTGTTCAATACCATCAAACGGGTGTTGGATTCAAAGAAGGAAAACGGCGGTACTTAACCCCCTGTTGACATCTTTTCGGATACTGCTATAATTTGAACGAAAGATTGTATTTCAGGAGGGGGTGAACCGGGTTCGACCGGGCTAGTGAACTATAAGTTGCGTGTCGTTGTTGGTCAGTGGGCAACGTAAAAAGCCGACTAATAATTTTAAATGCCGAACCTAAATTGGCATTGGCTGCTTAATAAAAAGCAACCCCGAATCTATGCTGCCGCCGAAGCGGTGTAACGTTCGGACGTAATTTCGGACAGATTCCGTTCATGCCGGATACGGCGGAGTTTAAATTTGTTTTCGGACCGTCTCCAACAGACCGTCGCCGATAAGGGCTCGCGGGGACTAAAACTTAAAGAATCGGATACACACGTAGACGCTTATTCGGATCTGTTTCGGGACGCGGGTTCAATTCCCGCCGCCTCCAATAATGGGTTGATGCCCCCTGTATCGGCATCGTTGGTTGCTTCTTTTTGCCGTCAAAGGGAAGAATTCCGATGTTTCAGTTCCCGACGGCATGAAAGTTATGATAGCGATGAAGATTTATGTAGGTAATCTCTCTTACCGGACAACGCAGGATGAACTGCGTCAAGCCTTCGGGCAGTACGGCGAAGTCAGTTCGGTCGAGATAATCTCTGACCACGAAAGCGGACGTTCCAAAGGCTTTGCCTTTGTCGAAATGGCGGGCAACGATGAAGCGAACGCCGCCATTCAAGCCCTTGACGGGGCTTCCCTCGGTGAGAGAACGTTGAAAGTCAACGAAGCACGACCGAAAGAAGCGCGTCCGCCGCGGAGCGGAGGCGGCGGTGGAGGTGGAGGATACGGCGGCGGAGGCGGAGGGTATAAACCTCGCCACGACGGCGGAGGCGGAGGCGGAGGCGGATACGACAGAGGCGAACGCCGCCCAAGGGGTGACAGATACTAAATAAACGAAGGATTGATAATTGAGAATGGAGAATGAATAAAACGGAAAACAGATTCGGTATAGAATCGGTGTCCTGATTGTCAATTCTTCATTATCAATTATCAATTCATTGTAATTATCAAATTCTCCATTAAAAAAGAATGCCTAACATTAAGAGTGCAAAAAAACGCTTGCGGCAGAATGTCGCTACACGGGATAGAAACCGGTCCAGCCGGTCGTTTGTGCGCAACCGCTGTAAAAGTGTTATCAAAGCCGTTACAGCCGGTAATGCAGAAGAAGCCGATAGTCTGTTCCGCCTCGCGGTCAAGTCGCTTGACCAATCCGCTTCAAAACGGATTATTCATAAAAACGCTGCTGCCCGGAAAAAATCCCGGCTGTCGGCAATGATTAAAAAATTGAAAGACCAGCAAACGGCGGGTTAGTGTAAAATGACTGCTCCGCTCTGTGCTGCCGTTGCGAAAGCCAACGTCAATCTGCACTGCGTTCTGCGTAACATTGAGGAACTATGCCGATGCGACGCACAAGCGGCGGAGGCAGTGCGGGGACAAGATACCGCATTGCAATTTGCCGTCAAAGGCTGCGACCCGGCAACGTTGAGTTTCCGAAACGGTTTATGCCGGTACTCCCGTTTGCCCAATGAACGGTATTCGCTGCGTTTGTCTTTTTCTTCGCCGGAAAGATTTAACCGGCTGATGAACGGCGAAAAGATTACGCCTTCGTTCAATCTTTTCGGACTTTTTTATGTCCGTTTTCTTTTCCGCAACTTCGCTGTTTTAACGGAGCGTTTGGAGTATTATCTGAAACCGAAGGACGAAACACTGTTGCAGGATTCGCAATTCTTTCCGGTCAGTACGGCATTGACGGCTTTTGTTGTCTTTCAGGCGATTGCGGAAGTCGGCAATGATGACCCGGCGGGGCGGGCGATTGTTTCACGGATGCCAGCGGGGACGGTTTGTGCGGAAATTATCGGAGGACCGGCAATCAGTTTGCGCTGCGAACAGGGACGTTTGACGGCGTTCAGCGGTAAGACTGAATCGCCGAATGCGGTTTTAGTGTTCAAGGATATGCAGACGGCGGGCGATGTTCTGCGGGGAAAATTGGACACGCACGCGGCAATGGCGCAGGGACTATTTTCTATCCGGGGGAAAATCCCGATGCTCGAAACCGTCAACCAACTGCTCTATCAGGTTAAACGGTATCTCCGATAACGGTAATACGACAAGTTTTTAGAGTTCCCTGAAGTATGAAATTATTTCGTCTTCTTCATCAACCACTTATGCTTTTTTTCGTCTTCAAATACTATGTATGACTTTAAACTCGCACAAAACTTGTGGAACAAACGAAATCCGTATTTGCGGTGGTCAAAAGTTGAGTCGTTCTGTTGCAGAGTTTTTTTGAGAAGCCCAAAATCGGCTAATCCTGTGTCTTTATTCACTGCCATATCGAAGGCTTTGTCAATGTCTTGCGGATTTGGTTCGATACCCGATTTTTTCTGTCCGCTAACTGGAATTTCCGCCGCTGTTGTTTTGGTATGGTCAGGCTTCTTTGCAATTTTCTTTGCCGGCTTCTTTGTTCCTTCTGGTGCTAAATCTTCAGTGAAAACGAACTCTTCGCACGCTTTTACAAACGCTTTCGGTGTATCCCTGCGTCCAATACCCATAACAAACATTCCTTCTTCAAAAATACGGGTTGCCAAGCCGGTATAGTCGCTGTCGCTCGAAACAATGCAAAAACCTTCAACCAAATGGGAGTGCAGAATGTCCATAGCACCGATAATCAGTGCGGTGTCTGTACTATTTTTACCTGAAGTGTAGGCATACTTTTGCACAGGGTGAATGGCATACAAGTTACATAAATCTTCACTCCACTTCTTGCTGATTCGCGAAGTGGAAAAGTCGCCATAAACCCTTTTGATAGTTATTTTTCCGTGCTTTCCCGCCTCGC
>JAITQJ010000344.1 GCA_031288955.1 Planctomycetaceae bacterium
CCTAACGCTCCGGGTGTATATGACGTTTGACAGCCCGCCTATAAAGCAAATCGTAGGTTTGCAGCGGGCTGAAATGTGCCGGTGTGAGGCGTAGGATTGCAACGACTAGCGAACGAAGCACAAGCCGCTGGAAGATAAAGCCGTTCCGCAGACATCGTCAGAGCCGCAAGATTGTGATTGCGGTTCTGATGTTTTGTACCCGCATCGAAGATTTTCTCCTTATCTTGACAAAACCGTTTATTCGGCGATAATGACGTGTCAGTTTCAGGGGTAAACAGCCGAATGACCGGTACCGAAATACGAGAAGCCGTTATCAATATCCTTTCCGACATCGCGCCGGACGAAGATTTTTCGTCCATCAAGGACGATGTGCCGTTCAAAGACCAGTTCGAGATGGACAGTATGGACCTCCTCGACATCGTTCTCGAACTGCGCAAACGTTACCGCGTACAGATTCCTGAAGAGGATTATCCGAAACTCGACTGTATGAACAGCACCGTCGAATATCTGCTGCCGCTGATTAAATGATTGCCCTCGACGCAGGAAATACCCGAATAAAAATCGGTTATTACAATAACGGACAAAAAAATACCGTTGTGTTTGCGGATGCCGGCAGCCCCGGCGATGCCTTACAGCAAGTTCTTCACGTTCTTCACTCCGCTGCCGAAACGCAGCACTGGTATCTTGCCCCGACTAATTGCCGCTTTCACTGCGATTCGTTCATTCAGTCAGTTCGCAAAGTCCGTCCCAATGACACGTTTGAAACGCTGACATACCGGCAGATTCCGCTGCCGCTGTCAAACAGACACGGCGTTTCCAAAGGCATTGCCCAGCCCGAAAAGATAGGCATTGACCGGCTTTTAGGAGCGTATGCGGCATCCGTTTTGCGTCCGAATGTGCCGGTTCTCGCCGCCGATGCGGGCAGTGCCGTTACCATTGATTTAGTCAGGGACGGCAGTTATTGCGGCGGTGCTACCGTGCCGGGCTTGCGTTTTCTTGCCGATACTTTTCCGAGAATATCGGAGCGGCTGATGCGGATTGATTTACCGATGCAGACCATTCCGCCGTATCCGTGTTGCAGCACGGAGGAATCGATGCTGTCGGGACTGTATTGGACGGTCATCGGGGCAATTCGGCAATTTGCGGAGTTATCGGGAGCAGAAGCAATTTTTTTAACCGGCGGCGACAGCAACTGGCTTTATGCCGGTTTGCAGCGGTACATTTCCGCCGAACGGCTAGTGCTGCAACCGGACTTGGTGCTGGACGGCATCAACTACATCGGCAACTATGCCCCGCCCTACTCCGGGTAACACTTCGCAATCAGTGCAATCAGTGCAATCAGTTTTTTTCAGGCATTTTCAAGGTTGATGAATGATTTGAGCGTGTCTTGCAATAAATGCGGTTCAACCGGTTTGGAAAGATACGCATCGCAGCCGGCATCTAAACATTTTGCTTGGTCGTCCGGCAAGGCGTGTGCCGTTACCGCAATAATCGGTTTCGTATAATCCTGCATACGTAATGTCCGCGTTGCTTCGTAACCGTCCATCACCGGCATCTGCATATCCATTAAAATCACGTCAAAGGGGTCGCCGCCGTTCAATGCTGCCGTTGCTTTTTCAACTCCTTCCTGACCGTCTTTGGCAAGTTCAATGCGGCAGCCGGCTTCCCGCAATGCTGCCGAAAAAACCATCTGATTGATTTTACTGTCATCAACTATCAAAATGTTCTTGTCGTTAAGCGGCTGCGGCGCAACGAACGGCAGTACCGCCGACGGCAGCACCGCCGACGGCGGACAAGCGTCGGCACTTTTTTGTCTATTTTTCGCTTTCGCTAACGAATCCGGCACTTTGTTTATATCGAAACGTGTAACAATAATCGAACTCGGTTTCGGTGCAACTCCCAAGTCCGGCATACTGCGTTTTGGACAGTCCGTACATTGGACGATTTGCGCCGGAAACGTAAAACTAAACGTACTTCCAATGCCGACCCGGCTTTCGACCGTTATATCGCCGTCAAGCA
Organism: Planctomycetaceae bacterium; assembly: GCA_031288955.1. Lineage (GTDB taxonomy): Bacteria > Planctomycetota > Planctomycetia > Pirellulales > Thermoguttaceae > WRKP01. The sequence continues at coordinate 2,020 of JAITQJ010000344.1, forward strand.
TTTTGGCAACACGTTTCGCAATCGAAAGCCCAATACCGGTACCGCCGAATTGCCGCGTCAACGTTGCATCCGCCTGAACAAACGGCTTAAAAATGGCTTCAATCAATTCTGTCTCAATTCCGATGCCCGTATCCGCAACGGAAACGAACATCATCTGCCGCTGCTTCTGCGCTGCCGCAATGCGGGAGTATTTACTTCCGCCGGTCAACCCGGAAGCCGGAGCATCGTCCGGCGGAGGAACCGTTCCGTATGTTATTTCAACGGCACCGGAAGGTGTAAATTTGATAGCGTTCGTAATCAGATGAACCAGCACCTGGCGGATATGCGCCGGGTCGTTCCAAATCCAATGCGGCAGTGTTCCGTTATCGGTTATCGTCAGTTGTACGAATTTATTTTCGGCACTGCTGCGCAATTCGCCGGCAATCCGGTGAATCAGTTCCGGCAAATTCATCGGCACGAACGTCAATTTCAATTTCGCTCCCTCATCGAGCGCAGAAATTTGCAGCACGTCTTGAATAATCGACAAGAGATGTTTACCGCTGTCCTTGATAGTGTGAATCGCTTCAGAACACTCCGTTTGCTCTTCCGGCAGGCAGCGCGTCATCAATTTACGTCCGAACACGTCAGTAAAGCCGAGTATGGCGTTGAGCGGAGTCCGCAATTCGTGGCTCATATTGGTCAGGAACACCGTCTTCGCCATCGAAGCATCTTCGGCAACTTTTTGTGCTGTTGAAACCTCGACTATCGACATTTGCAGTTCCCTCGCCAAATGCTGCTGCTCTTCGCCGAAGACTTTTGCCTTGGCAAGAAACCACACACCTGAAAAATAAATGCAGCCGACGGCAACAAAAAAAAGATAAGCGTAAAAATGATTCTTAAACAGTTGCTCGTAAACAATGTCAGGAGAAAAATCAAACGCAAAAATTCCGTCAAACGAACCGTCAGGCGCGTAAATCGGTACGGCAACCGTAAAAAAATGTCCCCATTCGTCGCTGATGAATCCCATACCTTCCTTTTTTTCTCTGGCAACATACGTAAAGAGCGGCTGCGGCGGATATATTTCACCGATGCCTGCCGGACGTTCGTTCAAATCGATTTTGCCGTTATGATTTGCGTCCGAAGACGGACAGGCGACAAAATAAAGCGACCCGTCTTCCGCCTGCCGAAGTGTGTACGCGTAAGCAATGTCTTGGTTAGCCGTTACAGGAACGTCGCAGACTTTCATCAGATTCGCATATATCGGGTCATCATACGGCGTACCGTCTTCGGCTCGAACACGTAGAAAAACGGTCTGGACAGCCGGCAGATTTAATTCGCACGAAGTTTGCGAGCCGGTATAAATATCAAGCCAACCGTGTTCATCGCCGGGATTGCTGTTCCACTGCAAATGATACACCGTTGCGTGCTGTACACTTTGCCAATGAACGGTGATTGATTGTGTACAAAGGTCGTATGCCGTATCTGAATCGGCTAAACGGTTTGCCGCCCACCGGTTAAGCCGCTGCATCGGACGCTGAAAAAGGTCGAAAACAACCCGATGGTCTTTTAGCGTAACCGTCAGGTTTGCCGGTGTGTCGAGACGCTTATAGAGTTCCGGTGTTTTTGCGTCTCCGGCGGGGGAATATGCTGG
>JAITQJ010000274.1 GCA_031288955.1 Planctomycetaceae bacterium
AACCTGTTTTTCCATCTGCATCTTCAAGTACCAACCGGCAGACACGGGATATTAACGATGCGGCGGCGATAATGCGGCGGGCTTCCCGTGCTGCAAGAGATGCCAAGTCCGCTTTCGACCAGACGGCAATTCTTGCACAAGAGCGGCAGAAACGTGAAGAGCGGGAACGGGAACTGAAACGCAGCGAGACCGCTAATAAAATTCAGGAAGCAAAAAGTGAAGCGGCAGGCTTCAGCGAACAGTTTCTAGCCGAATGGGGCGGCGATGAGTCCGCTCTGAATACGGCAAAACAAACGCTGCAAAATGCTGAAACAAAATTGCAAAGTGATAAATTTGACGAAGCACAGCGTTCGGCGGCAGATGCTTCATCGCAATTCAATGCTCTTTACAAAAAAGCACTCAACAACAAACAGCAATTCGGCAACCGCGAGAAAATTACCGATGCGATTGTTGCGGCTCTGAACGAATTGCAATACGATGAACCGGACGTGAATTACGAACCGAAAGAAGGCACGGAAAATACGATGCTCGGCAATGTTACAATTTTCGCCAAGTCGAAGGGCGAAAGCGGCGATATGCGGCTGGCGATTGACCTTGACGGAAAAGTCAATCTCGAAGTTGCGGATATTCCCGAAGGCAAAGAAACGGAATGTCATAAGGCGATTACCAATCTGCAATCGCTCGTTGCCGATACGGTCGATTTCCAAATGACCGATTGGGGACGGGCAAAGAATGTCAAAGACGTTCACGGCGGGGGCTTGCCGCCGAAACAACGTGTCCGTGTTCAGGAACAAGTGAAACAGCGGGGAGTATAAGCGATGAATACAGCAATATGCAGCCGGCTTTATGACAAGTTGAAGATTCAGGGCGGTAAGCGGCAATTCGTCCTGACCGGCAGCATTACGGATATGTTTTTTGCGGACAGCATACGGGGAGTTTGCCGAAACATAGAAGAAGCGTTGCTCTATTACGCCGTTGAACAAGGATATGAAATTGCGTTTGCGATAGATGATAAAATGACACTGCGTTTTGCTGCTCCCGAAATGCAGACGAAGTATCAAAACATTATCGACCGAAAAAGCGAAGACCCGCAAAAGAAACAAGGAAGTGTCAAACGGGGACAAAGCGGCGCATCGGCACCGCAAACCGATGCAAACAATCAGCCCGATACAGTGTCCGCCGCTCAACAAGTACAAACGAATGCGCAAAGTAAGGCACAGCAGATTTTTGACGGTATTCAGAACCGGCTGCTTCCGCATCATACGAAATCCTTCGTTATCTTGAGTTTTGCGGAAAAGATTTTGGAATACGGTCAGAACGGAACATTAACGCCTGCATCCGAACAAAAAATCAAAACGGTACGGGAATGGGCAAAGGCGGCACACGGTAATGCTCATTCGTGCAGTATCCTGCTCGTTGATGATACTCGTCTTGAAGAATTTGAGCGGGCTTCCGATTTTTCCGTTGCCGGTCTGGAACACCGCACTGTTCCCGTAACGGTAGAAACGCCGAGTGCTGCGGAAATCGAGGCGATGCTGATTCGTCTGCAAAACAGGTATGCGTTGAGCGGCAATGCCCGCCGGATTGCAAAAGCCGAAGCGGCAAAGAAACAAATCCTTTATAACATCGTTGAAACAGTTAAAACGAAAATGAAGGCGGCACTGCCGCCGAAAAAACTGGAAGACCTTTTTGAAGACAACAGCGTTGAAAAACGCAAACAAGCGAGGAACGAAGCGGAGCAGGAACTTGCCGCATTAGTCGGTTTGCAAACGGTGAAAACGAAAATCAGTGAGTTAATCCATCTGGCGGAAATGATTCATAAGCGGCAGGAACAGGGACGTGATACATCAGCGTTTTCGCTCCATTCGCTTCTCATCGGCAATCCCGGCACAGGAAAAACGGTCGTTGCAAGAATTTTAGCGAAATTTTATTTTGCCCTCGGTTTGCGAAGAACGGATAAAGTCGTTGAAATTTCCGTTGCCGACATCACCAGCGAATATATGGGCGAAGCCAGCGTCAAGTTGCGGGACAAAATTGACGAAGCGATGGGCGGCGTGTTGTTCATTGACGAGATTTATCAATTTGCCGACAATCAACAGTTAAAAGAAGCGTTTGAAAACGTCCTGATGAAAACGATGGAAGACCATCGGGACGAATTGACCGTATTAGGGGCGGGCTACGGCGGCGAGGTATTGCAAAAGACGTTAAAAATCAATCCGGGCGTGGCGCGGCGTTTTGCTCATCCCGATAACACGATAGAGTTTCCCGATTATAAAGCGGAGGAATTGCTGCTCATTACGGAACGGATGCTGCAAAAGGAACATTTTCAGTTGCCGGACGAAGTTCGATTACCGTTACAACAGCATATCGAAGGACGTATCAAAACCGGCAAAATGGAAAATGCAAATGCGGGCGGTGCAAGAAATCTTGTCGAAACGATGATTAAAAACGCTGCCAAACGCGGTGAATACAAAAATATCGCCGCAGGAGATATACCGACTGTTCAGCGCAGCGAAACGATAGACGACATTCTTGCGGAACTCAATAACAACTTTACCGGCTTGCAAAGCGTTAAAGACCAAATCAAAATGATTGCCAAGCAGATTGCTTACGATGAGCGGGAAGGACAGATTACCGACAGCAAGTTTAATATGCAGTTTATCGGCAACCCCGGAACAGGCAAGACCACGATTGCAAGATATATGAGCCGGGTATTTAACGCTGTCGGGCTGATTGAAGGAACAGATGTCATCGAAGTTGCCGGTACCGAATTGAAAGGTTCTTATCTGGGGCAGTCGAAAGATGCTGTGATTCAGCGGTTCGAGAAAGCCCGCGAAGAAGGCAAAGTTTTGTTCATTGACGAAGCGCATAATCTTTATAATAAGCGTGACCAAGACAGTTATGCAAAGGAAGTGATAGCGCAAATCGTTCAGGCAACAACAGCGGTGAAATACGCAAGGGTCTTCACGATTCTGGCAGGTTATCCTGAACCGATGAAGGAATTGATGAATGCCGATGCGGGTTTATCGCGCCGTTTTCCCGAACAGTTAATCGTTTCGTTTCCCGATTACACAACGGAAGAATGTCTGCAAATCTTATGCAAACGTCTTGGGGCAAAGAAATTCACGTTGAGTCCCGAAGCGGCGGAACCGCTGTGCGAAGTCATTGTCCGAATGAAAGAAGACCCGAAGTTCGGCAATGCCGGTACAATGGCAAACCTTGCCGACCACCTTTTTGATAAACATTTAGAGCGGGACGATACAACGAAAATCATCACCATTGAAGATGTGGAGAAGATACGATGACGATACAGGAATTAGCGGCAAAATACAGCGATGCCGATGCGGAAACGCTTGCTCTGA
>JAITQJ010000393.1 GCA_031288955.1 Planctomycetaceae bacterium
GTTTATATTTTCTCTTTTGGAAGATATGAAACGGGAAAAAACCGATGAATATTTTTACAGCGATATTGTTTCGGTTGCTACAACAATCGAGGTATTTACAGAGGCGAGAGGAACTGACCAACTGATTAGCGGCGGCATACAAGCGGCAGTCAATTTATCTGCGAATCCTACACCCTTTGGTATTATGTTCGGATGGCTCAAATCACTGTTCGTAAAACAAGTCAAAGGAATTCTGACTGGATTAGAGGCAAAGAAAACGGACTATTTTATGAGTTTTACGCTCACGACAACTGCAAGTACCTCAATCGGGGCAACATTTTCCGAAGCGGGAACCGTTAAGAAGAGTATTGACGGTATGCGCAATTTGGTGAGAAGCAAAAAAGAGGAACTTAAAACGATACACACCTCGCTAGAACGTTTAAGGTCAAATGCCTAGTATTTCAACAGTTGAGTTGGCAAACGGCGAGCGGGTCGGTATGAGTGCCGTGGAAATTGCGGCGGTGCCGCACGTCTCGACTTTGCAGAAACGTTATTCTGCTGCCGCCAATATCGACACCGAATACAAGCAGGATATGGCACGTCTGCTCTCGGAGGTTTTTCAAAACTATAAAAACGCTTCCAGCGGCTGCCGGGATATTTCTCTGGAAATGTTGTGGACAACCCGGGAGGTTAAAAATCAGCCCTATAAGGCATCCATTACGCTGTATATCATTCTCCGCGCTATCGGCAGCGATGATACGGAAATTGAAAATACCCTCACATCGCTGATGCGGATTTGCAAAGCGACTCTCGACTTCGGCAAATACGACTATCGGGCTGCTGACATCGGCGAATTGACCTCCCGCATCCGCAAGGTCAATAGTCAAGCCGTTAAAGCGGTGGTCAAAAGCGAACGCCTGGAAGTGCTGCAAAATCACCTGATGCCGTATTGCTTTGCGTTCGACCGTATTCCCGTTACGGAAAATGACCTCAGCCGCATTGTCAACTTGCTGATTGAGTATCCCGATTGTGCGGTTTCCTTTCAGTTGATGCCCGTTACCTATTCCGCCGAAGAAGCGGCGGCGGTCGATAGGAACGCACAAATGCTTGATACGCTCGCAAAGGGCGTTATGGAGCAAGGTATTGGTAACATCAGTTTTGCTTCGGCAGAAAAACACGCAGAAACATACAAGTATTATTCCCGCAGCAAAAATACGGCACTGTTTGCGTTCAACGCACTTGTCTATGGAACGCCTTCTGCGGCAGATGCCGTTGCGACAAGAATCCTCGCCCAATTAAACAACAGCAGCGAACTGCGCATTGTTTCGCTTTCTGCCGCCGATGTACGGAAAGACGACAATTTTTATCCGCTTCCGTGGGCGGTACACGAAATCATATTCGGTACGGACAGGAATCCGTCCGTTTGGAATGTAGGGCAAAACATAAACGCTTTTTATTCCCTGCCTTATATCATTACCGCCGAAGAAGCGTCTGAATTTTTCCGCCTTCCCGTCGGCAGTGATACCGTCTTTGCGGGTCTTATTGTCAATGAATCGGGCAAGACCAGCCGAACATATACCGAGAATGTCATCGGCGGCGGCGATATTACCTTCGGAACGTTAAAGTCCTCGTCTCACGATGCCGCTATCGGTGTTTCGCTTAAAGACCTGACAAAGCATATGCTGATAGTCGGCACGCCGGGTTCAGGCAAAACGACTTTTTCGGTCAGTTTGCTTGACCGTCTGTGGAAAGACCATCATATTCCGTTTTTGGTGATTGAACCAGCCAAAAATGAATATCGTGCGTTGGTGCAGAGCATACCCGATTTACAGGTGTTCACACCGGGCAAGAATTTTATCTCGCCCTTTGTTTTCAATCCGTTCGTGCCGCCGAAGAACGTCAAACTGGAAACCTATAAATCCACGCTTAAAACAGCGTTTGCAGCGGCGGTGTCGATGTCCGCACCGCTTGACAAGATTTTCGAGGAAACGGTCAATAACTGTTATTCGGATTTCCGCTGGCTTGATACCTACACGAGCAATGATAAAGGCAGTACGTTCAACATTACCGATTTCATCAAGTGTTTCGGGGAAACATTTGAGAGCATCGGATACACCGGCGATGCAAAGAACATCGGACGTGCCGGTTTGGTGCGTTTGCAAAGTCTGGTCAACCTGTTTGACAATTACTATTCCATACCGATTGAGGACTTGCTGACGAAGCCGACCATTATCGAACTTGCGGCAATCGAGAACAGCGACCAGAAAGCGTTGATTATTTCTCTGCTGCTTCTTTCGGTTTTGGCGTATGTGAACAGTAATTATCTCGGCGAAGGGAGTTTGCGTAACGTTATTTTGCTCGAAGAGGCACACGTCCTGCTTGATGCCGATGCCGGCAAAGGGGAGGGAGAGGCGAACCCCAGCGCAATCGCACAGGGGCTGGTCAAACGTATGCTTGCGGAAATCCGCTCTTACGGTGTCGGTGTCGTGATTGCCGACCAATCGCCGCGCAAAGTCACGACCGATGTGGTGGCGTTAACCGACATCAAACTGGCGTTCCGTTTAGTGGAGGCAAACGACAAGCAGATACTTGCGGACAGTTCCAATATGAATGAAACGCAAACTTCACGGCTTGCGAAATTAAAGCCCGGCGAAGCGTTCCTGTTTTTCGGGAAACTGGACGAGCCGGAGGAAATCAAAACCGAGGATTACCGGCTAGCAAACAATATCAGCATTTCGCTGTCCGATGAGAGCATTAAGACACTATCAACTTATTGGGACGGACGTAAAGACAAACTGCGTCCGTATCCTGAATGTGCTTATTGCCGATGCTGCGCCGGCGGCTGTGATTACAACAAACGGATTTTAGGGCGTGAAATCGCACGGCGGATATTCGTTAAAAACTTCAAGCCGGACAGTGCTGCCCCCAAAGAGGTCAGAGACGTATTCCGGCAAATGACACCGCTCATCAAACAGGAATTAAACGATGAAGTGTTTGAGCAGCATTTATTCGCCTGCACCGAACTTCACTTGTTGCGGCGGGTCAGGTACGGAACGAAAATCAAAATCTCCGACGCAACCGTTCAGGTAACGCTCTCCAAAATTGGAGGTGATGTATAATGGGTAAATCCTTTGATATTAGCGGTGATGTCGGCAGGGATACAAACTCCGGTATCCAGCGGTACAGCGGCAGAGACCTCTATTTTGCCGGTGAAGGCGGAGTTGATTTGAATGACGGGGCGGCAGGTGCTGTTGTGAGAGAATCGGCGAAGGGTGAAACCGGCGAAAACTTAAACGGAACCGGAGCAGAGCAGATGGATGCGGCACTGGAAAATTTTCAAGAAAATAATTGGAGTGATTTGTCGCAGGAAGAAAGAAAACAATCAATGACGGAACTTGCCGATTATGTCGCCGATATGACCGGCAATGAAAACCCGCCTGAAATTATTTTTCGTAACGATATGGGCGACGGCGAATACGGCGGTTATAATCCCGAAACCAACACACTTGAAATCAATCAGAATATGCTGGACGATTCCGCCGAAGCCGCCGATACTGTTGCGCACGAAATGTGGCACGCTTACCAGCATCAATGTGCATTGGACCCGGCAAGCGGACGGGGACACGAGTATCAAGAGGGATTCGATAATTACATCAGCCCGGAATACGACTTTGAGGGCTATCAAAATCAAATGGTCGAGGCAGAAGCAAGAGAATTTGCTCAAGGATTCAAAAATAAATTAGCAGGAATGAAAGGAACCGTTTAGCGATGGAGACAATAGAAAAGTATTTAATCAATGTGCGTCATCAAAAACCGGAAGCGGCTGCAAAGATAGCGCAGCCGTTTGAACGGCACGATGATATACGCTCTGAACTCGAACAATGGATAGCGAAGCAGGAATATCCGCAGGATAATCCTCTGACGATTGAGGGCTATACAGCGGAGGCGGTTTCC
>JAITQJ010000408.1 GCA_031288955.1 Planctomycetaceae bacterium
TTTCAGATTGCCGCCTCCGTAGCCGCAAAGCGGGATGTCAAACCGATTTTGCAGAACGTCAAAATCTCTGCCGACAAAAAAAACGGCGTTCTGCTCCAAGCCACCGATACCGAATTCGGTATCCGAATCATCGCCAAAGACTGCGACGTATTCGATAAAGGTGAAGCCATTCTGCCGACCGATAGAATTAAAAAGATTCTGACCGAATGTCCCGACGAAACACTCACTATCGAAAGCACCGAAGCCAAAACACAGGTCAGCGGTTTCCGCTCCAAGTGGTCGCTTGATACACAGAGTCCCGACGAGTTTCCGAATGTCGAGGAATTTGCGGAAAAAGCATATCACGAAATTCCCGCCAAGACGCTCAAAGAAATGATTCGCCGTACAACCTTTGCAACCGACCAGGATAATGCGAAGTATGCTCTCGGCGGCGTGTACTTTGAAATGCTTGACAGCGATATTTCCGTTGTTGCTACCGATGGACGGCGGATGGCTTGGCAAGCCGGCAGCGGAAAAAGTGTGGGCGGACACAAAGTCGAGACATCGATTTTGCCGATGAAAACGCTGCAACTGTTGGAACGGGCATTGCCGGTCGGCGATATGCTGGTAAAAGTAGCGATTTCGGATAATCGGGTACTCTTCGAGTGCGGTGATTTCGTCTTTTTTAGCCGGTTGGTCGAAGGACGGTTTCCAAAGTGGCGGAACATTATTCCTGACCAGGAATCAAATGAGCCGATTAGCGTGATGTGCGGAGCCTTGTACTCGGCAATTAAGCAGGCGCAGATTACGACTTCCGACAGAGAGCCGGGCGTGTTTTTCACATTCGACGAAGGAAAACTGGAACTTCGCGGTTCCGGCAGGGAAATCGGCGAAGGTTCAACGGAACTGCCGATTACATACAGCGGCAAGAAACAGGAGTTCAAAATTGACCCGAAGTATATGACAGACGTGCTGCGGGTATTGGATTCGGAAACGAACGTTGAAATGTATCCGCCGCAAGGCAACGACCCGTTTGTCATCAAAACGGAAGACAATTACCAGTACGTAATTATGCCGATGTCGTCGTGATAATCCCGCCGTAAAACGTTGTCAACCACTAAATAACTGCACGGAGAACACAGAACGAACTCTGTGTTCTCTGCGGTTTAGGTTAAAACAATAAACAAAATGTCCTTTGCTCCTATTAACATCATTGCGGAGTCGATTAACGATTCTGTACCTTCGACGCACGAACTCTACGAAGCCGGCAACATCGCGGGTATAAGGGAACTCGCTAAAATACAGGACGAAAAAGGCGGCAAATACATTGATGTTAACGTCGGCGGACGTTCCGCCGACTTCTTCGCCGGCATCATTCAGGAAGTACAGTCTGCTACCCGCAAGCCTCTGTCGATTGATACCCCCGATGCCGCTCTCGCCGAAGCCGCTCTGCGGGTCTATGACGATTCCGTCGGTAAAGCGGTTCTCAATTCGATTTCGCCGCTGCGTTTGGAAATGTTCGCCCTGTATAAAATTAAGCCGTTCCGTCCGATTCTTCTGATTTCAGAACAGAACACAGACGGTAATGCCGGTGCCTGTCATACCGATGCGGAAACATTCGCCGCTGCCAAGTTTCTCATTACCGAAGCCAGAAAATACGGTATTGCTAACGAGGACATCATTTTTGACCCCGGTATTGCACCGATTGGAACGGACAGCGGCGGCAACCTCATCCGTTTGATTTCAACGCTGCGTATGATACAGGCGGACAAGGATTTTGCCGGCGTTCACGCTTCCGTTGGTTTGAGTAATTTTACGGTAATGCTGCCGTCGAAGCGGCAAGATGGTTCGCTGGTCAAGGGACCGCTTGAAAGTGCCTTTTTAACCCGTGCGATGCCGCTGGGATTGGATTACGTGATTGGTTCGGTAAAGCGGAACTACGAATTGCTTGCCGATGACCATCCGGCAATGCAATGTATTGATGATTGCCTGAAACTCTCCGGTTATGACACCATCAAACGGGTGAGAGAGTTTTACAAGAAATGATAAGGAAGTCTTGGATACCCCAAAAAATTCTCTTGCGGAACGGTTGACGGCGTATTATAATGGTGTTCGTTTATTGTAAATCAAAATACAATGCTGCCGAAAAGTTGCGGAAAATTGCTTTATAATGCCGTACGCGAAACGTTGGAAACGATGGCGTTTGCCGATGTTGTTCCCTGTTCGATTAAAGTTGCCGGCGAAGAAGTAACACAGGACGATGATTTTCTCGTCAACGAACAGTCGTCTCCGTCCGTTATCATTGGTTGGGGCGAAGACGATGATGCGGCAGCGGACCCTGCTGACGTTTGGGGAACTGCTGTACCGCAAATGCCGGACGGTGCTGGTGAAAGTTGGAGTGATAGTCCGTTGCCGACGGAAAATGCAGATGACCCTTGGGGAATTGCGCCGCCGGATGCCCAGGTTGCCGATGACGACTGGGGCAAGAGCGGTGTCCAGACTCCGCAGCAAGAAGATGACCCGTGGGGCGATTCTGTACTGGTAGAGCAGGCTGCCGAAACACCAATCAAACCGCAGGAAGCCGACTTTGATAATATGGTCGATGCACAAACGGACTGGTGTTGGGCTTGTATGAAAGTCAATTCTCCTGACGTTAATTCTGTTTGGTTTATCGTACCGAAAAGTCTTGCCGATTCGCTGGCGCAAAATATGTATGCCGGAGAAACAGCGGATATGGACACGCCGCTTATCCGTGATTTGGTGGCGGAGTTAACGAATGTCCTCGGCGGCAGATTGATGCTGCTGCTCGAAGAGATGGGCGGCAAGTTCACGCTGACGGTACCCGAAATCGGCTTTGGCTTACCGGATATTCCTGAAACGGCAGCGATGAAGAACGTGATATGTAAAATTGTCGTTGACGGCGAACATCCCATTATCACGGCGTTATGCTTTAATCCGGGCAGTGTCTTGACGGTAGAATAATTCAGCAGTTTGTTTTTATCTCCGTCTTTCCGGTTGCAGCCAGCGGTCTAAAAACGGATACGTTTTGTCGCCGCTGATTTTATGTCCGCCGTTGAACCAATGAATCTCCGTCCGCTCCGGCATATTCCATTTCAAGGTATAAAACCGAAGCACTTTGGCGTATTCAAAGCCGACAAACTCGTCCCAGCCGACCCCATCGTGATGTCCCCGCTCCACCATAAAAGGACGCGGCGCAATCAATTTCGCCATATCAGAATAATCAAATGTATTCGCTAAATCGAATTCAAAGATTTCATATTCTCCCGACCAAATATAACTGAACGGGTACACAGCCGAAGCATTTTTTACATTCCACGCATTAAAATCGGCACTGCAAATCGACAAGCAGTAATTTTTGACCAGCGGCGGAACCCGCATCGCCGTTTTGCCGCCGTAAGATAAACCGTAAAAAGCCATTCGGTCTTTATCCACGAACGGCAGCGTACCAAGCCAGTTTAATAGTTGCTGGTGCTGCGGAACCATTATCGAAAACAATGTCTTGCCGAGCGAATTGAGTTGCCGCTGATTGTAACGAAATTTATCGCCGCCCGTAAAAATGCCCTGCGGTGCGAAGGTGATATAACCCCGCTCACAGAGTTCCGTTGCCATAGCGGAATAACCCGGCTTGCCGCCGCGCAGCGTAACTGCCGGTCGGCTTTCGAGACCGTGCTGACAGACGACAACCGGACGCTTTTCGCCTTCTTTGATGCCTTTGGGAATCAGGAGCAGACCATATTGAACGATGCCGCCGAAGACATCCATTTCGGCTTCGTACATCACATATTTATCGGTTTCCTCTTTCTTTCGGGTTCGCGGCTTCGGGTCGTCAAGCGAGTCATCGAAGTGTCCAATGACTTCTTCGGCAAAGTATTTTCGGTACCATTCAATTTTTTCGGCAAACTCCGGCGATTTGGCATCTTCGATTCGGTTCAAGGGTTCCCAAAAATTCCGCCGCGTTATTTCGGCACGATTCAGCAAATCCTGTGTGTGCCTGTCCATACCGTTGACGAGGCGGCGCACACGTTCGTTTGCTGATTGCCGCTGCTCTTGAATCACTTCCGGCGGCAGAAAATCCGATACCTGCGGTATCGCCGGCAGATGGTTAATTTTCCAATTCAACGGCGCAACAAGTTTTTCCGCTCTGTCAATTTCCGCCCGGACCGCTTCATCAGCCAACTTGTTAAGAGTACCGGGAGCGTTCCCGTTTTCACTTTTAAGAACGAGTTGCGGTGCATCGCCGCTCACGACGCTCAACTTTCGCGGAGCAATGAGTGCCGCTATTTCTGCATCGCCGAATTGGTCAAGCAGCCCGAATATGTTGCGGTCTATCGGTTCTTCGCAAACCCGATTTCTGTTACTAAAATAACCGGCAATGACCGCTTCGTCTATCCGTGTATCCGCAGCGGCAGCGTAAAAGGCAAGCAGTCCGCCGTCGCCGTAACCGGCAACACAAACGATTGCACTTTCGGTTTTCTTTAACCAATCAACTAACGCTAAAATTTCCTGTACTTCGTAACCGATGATGTGCCGACCGAGTTGAAAGGCAGCGCGGTAAATGTATTCCCGACCGCCCCGCTTGCTTCGTCCGTATTGTTCGATATTTCTTGTAACAAGAGCCGGAATAATCACGCGGCAGTTTTTGAATTGGTCGGGAGACGTGAGACCGCCGATAGTGCCGTCTGAATGGGGCAGATAGATAATCGTCTTTTCCGGTTTTTGTCCATTTTTTAACTCTAACAAAAGTCCTTCGCCTTTTAATGTTTCAAAAACGTCCCATCGGACGGCGTAGATGTTATGTGTTGCCGTTTCAGCAATCAGGGCGGACTTATTCAGCGTTTCGCAGAGTTCGGGCGATTCAAATGGTTTGCGTTTGTCCCGAACACCGATAATATGCCGGAAACGTTCCCGATTTTTTGTTACAGATTTTTCGTAAGTTGCCCGGTCGCCGAATTGCCGGTTCCAATGCTTGGTGCGCTGCTGTTCACTTTCGGCGATTTTCCGGTCGAGAAACTCCGTGATGAGCCGGGTGTTTCGTCCGGCACAATCTTCGTCAACGGTCAATGCGTCCGTGCCGGGGAGCGGTTGAGCAAAGGCTAAAGGAACGAAAGTTGTATCCCCAGCCGCCGCAAATACAAAAACAGCAAGTAAAATCAGATAACGCATTTGATTTAACCGTTAGCAGTACAATATATTATTTGGTTATCGGACTTATATTTGTTTTCGGCAGGCAGTGTCCCATACGGTCTCGTTTTGTTTCCATATAACGCTGGTTGAACTCGTTCGGTTCGCAATAGACCGGCACTTGGTCAACGACTTCCAAATCGAACCCGCCGTAAATGAACGCATCCGTCTTTTTCGGATTGTTTGTCAACAAACGAATCTTCTGCAATCCCAAGTCTTTCAGGATTTGAATACCAACGCCGTAATCCCGCAAGTCCGCCTTGTGTCCAAGAGCCAGATTTGCATCAACCGTATCAAGCCCTTCGTCCTGCAATTTATACGCCTTAATTTTTTCCGCCAAACCAATGCCCCGTCCTTCCTGCGGCAAATACACCAGCACACCGGCTTCCGCCTCGCTTATCATCGTCAGGGCAATATGCAACTGGTCGCCGCAATCACAGCGGAGCGAATGAAGTAAATCTCCCGTAAAACAAGACGAATGAAGCCGGACAAGCGGTGCTTGTGCCGCAGACGGATTGCCGAAGACAACCGCTATCGGTTCTTCCTTTTCATACATAATACTGTATGCGTAAATCCTTGCGTGACCGTACTTTGTCGGCAAATCGGCATCGGCAAGCCGCCTGACAATCTTTTCGCTCCGCCGCCGGTACTTTATCAGTTCTTCTATCGTAATAATGTCAAGATGAAACTTTTGCGCAACATTCCAGAGCGTTTTCCTGTTAGCGCGGTTGCCCGTTTCGTCAAGGATTTCGCAAATGACTCCTGCCGCTTTGAGACCGGCAAGGCGGACGAGGTCGATGACGGCTTCGGTGTGTCCGGCACGGCGAAGAACACCGCCTTCCTTTGCTTCCAGCGGAAACAGATGACCGGGACGGACGAAGTCGCTTGGTTTGCTTGCGGGGTCAATGATAGCGCGTATCGTTGCCGCTTTTTCCTGGGCGGTTATGCCGGTACGGTTGGAGACGTGGTCAACGGGGACGGTGAAAGCAGTCTGAAGCGGAGCGGTATTGTGGGCGACCATCGGAAGGAGTTCGAGCCGCTTGCAGGTGTCGGGCAGTAAGGGCATACAGACGTGTCCTCTGCCGAATTGAAGCATAAAGTTAACTTGTTCGTCTGTTATCTTTTCAGCGGCGCAAACAAAATCGCCCTCATCTTCGCGGTCTTCGTCGTCCATAACGATAACGATTTTTCCGGCTTTAATGGAGTCCAGTGCGGATTCAATAGAAGAAAATTGCATTCGTCTTGGGTTTGTTATGCAGATACTACATACGGTCTTATGTTATTTGCTGTATTTTCTGTACTCCTTTTCAACTGTTTCGGGAGAAACTTCGCCGTCCCAGACGGCAATGCGGAAGTCGAACGTCATTGTCTCTTTCGGTTTCATCTGCCGGGGTTCGCGGTGAAAGTTCATACAGATACTAACGTAGCTAAAATGCTTGCCGCTTTCGCCCATCGTGAACGCCAGCGTCGGCACAGGATTTTTCGGATTGCCGAAAACGGCAACGGTTGCCGGTTCGCCGTGCAACTTCGACGTGTATGCTGTCCAGTTGCACGGAGTCAGCCGCTCATCACCTCTCACAATAACGCCTTCGTTTTTGCCGGTGCTGTTAAAGAATCTGCCCTGTTTGTCCATTGATTGGTCAAAGCGAACTCCCAGACCGTAATAATGATGTGCGCTTTTGTCGAAGTCAACCGGCGGGTCGTTCGGTAAATCTGTCGGATGTTTCAAAAC
>JAITQJ010000417.1 GCA_031288955.1 Planctomycetaceae bacterium
TCCTGTCTTGAGCGATTCTTTGCTGCCGGTTCTCGGTAATTTTTTCGTAACAATTACTAACCGTCCACCTTTCCAAAATCCAATGGCAAACCACTATTACTACGACAACAATGGACAAAAACAAGGTCCGATAACCGACGAAGAACTCCGAAACCTTACGGCTTCCGGGGTGATTGTCCCGCAAACACGGCTGGAACACGATAGCGGTAAGCAAGGATTCGCCTCGCAAGTACCGGGCTTGTGTTTCGCACCGCAGTCTCTGCCGCCAAACAACAGCCCGCAGCCGCAATATCATTCGCCGCCAAATACGAGTTCCCCGCAGCAAGCCCCCAATACAACCGGTTACCTCATTTGGTCTATTATCACGACATTGTGTTGTTGTATTCCGCTGGGGATAGTCGGAATCATATTTTCCGTGCAAGCAAGTACGTCCGTGAAAAACGGGCGTTTTGACGAAGCAACAGCACAGTGCAAAACCGCCTTCTGGTGCAACCTAATCGGAATGATAGTAGGTTTCATTTCCTGTATTATCGGGATAGTTGTTCAATTAGCGATTGAGAACAGCAATTAACTTTGAAAGGAACCCCAAAGATGAACAATTTTCAGAGGAACAATTCCCAAAATCGAGTCGAGCCTGTGCAGGTTGACGTTCCGGCGTTCGTTGCCGAAGCAATCCGTACGGGGCAGCCGCTGGATATTGGTAAATGCTGGAGTCGGGCGTGGACTTTGGTTATGTCCGATTACGGTACATTCCTTGGCTATACACTGCTCGCAAACTTGTGTATGCAGGTGTTTGTCCTCAATTTCATTATATTTGGGGGGCTAGCGTACTATTTTCTCGGACGAATCCGAAATGAGCGAAGAGAAATGTCCGACCTGTTCATCGGCTTTCAATATATGACGATGCCGTTGATTTTTGCCGGTTTAATCCAGACCGTTGCGGTTTCCTTCGGTTTTCTATTCTGTATTCTCCCCGGACTTTACCTTGCCCTGATTTGGCTATTTTCGTGGCATCTTATTGTTGACCATCGACTCAACTTTTGGGACGCAATGGAAATCAGCCGTCAGGTAACTAATCATCATTTTGGAGCAGTACTTCTTTTGTGGCTTACCAGTTGCGTGCTGATATTTACAGGTTTCCTCTGTCTTCTCATCGGCTTAATTTTTGTGGTGCCGTTCGTTTGGGCGATGTGGGCGTACGCTTATGAGGACATTTTCGGCGGTATAAAAAGACCGCAACTGACGTAAGATGAAACGTATCGGCACGGCAAATTCGGTGTTGCTGATTTTGGGAATACTGCTGGCAATAACGGCAATGACCGTGTTGTCCAGCGGTCATCCTTCGGAGTACGCTTGGATGCCGAAATGCCCGTTTCATCTGTTAACGGGCTTGTACTGTCCCGGATGCGGTTCGACAAGGGCGGTTCACTACCTTTTACAGGGACAGATTACGACGGCATTTCGTTATCAGCCGATACTGCTGTCAATGCTGCCGCTGTTTGTTTTGCTGACCGGAAAATGGCTTTACGAGGTGTATCAAAATAAGCCGGTTATTTTGCCGTTGGAGTTACCGCTTTACCGGCTGATTCTGATTACCGTCTGCCTGTTCTTTTTGTTACGAAATATCCCGATGGATTGTTTTGATATTTTGCGTCCGCCGAACGCTTGACAATTTACCGGCGGTTTTTGGGGATTTTATCGCAATCTTACGACGGCGGCTCTGAAGGCTGGCGCAGATAACTTGCCCATTTCACCGCCAAGGACACTCCTTGCGGACAAAACTCGTCTGTGCTACACTCAACAAGGGGTTGATAGTCTATGTCGTGGAAGAAGTCCAATATCTATTTCTTTTCCGCTTCGGCAGGTTTTTCTACAAGTTTCTCTGCCGGTTTTTCTCCGTCCAACGCTTTTTGGGCATCGAATTGACCGGGACCGGCGGCAAACGGCTCCTGTTTGTCAATGTTGACCTTGAAATCGTCCGCCTTTTCCTCTACCTTAATAACCTGTACGGCGGCAAGTTCAAAGAATTTTTTCGTGCCGGTCTGCTTCAGAACGGCTAACTGCGCTGCCGCCCGTTTGCCGAAATAAGTGTCTTTCCAAAGTTCGGCAATTTTCGAGTATTCCTCTTCCGCCTTTTGCAAGTCCCCGCCGTTCCGGGATGCTGCCAACGCTTCCCAGGATTGTGCCAAGCCGAACGCCGCCTGTTGGACAATCGTTTTGTCGGCTGCCGATTTCTGTACCTTTTGGAACACGAATACCGCTTTTTCAAGAGCGGCAACGGCTTTCGCCTTATCGGTAAAAACGTCGTTGCAGCCTTCGGCGAGTTTGAGTTGGGCGAGTGCCAGACGGGCGTGAATACCGACATCGCCGCTGGTTTGGTCGGCTAACGATTCCAAGTCGGCTTCTGCCTGACCGCTATGCAGTGCCGCATAATACTGTTTCCAGGCGGCGGAACGGCTCCAGGCGTTCAACCGGAGTGTTCCGACGATAACCAGTGCGGCAATCAGAACGCCGATGATACCCCAATAGAGCCAGTTATTGTTCGGATGAATCCATTCTTCGTACTGCGTGATGAGCCAATTAGCGAGAGCATTTTCCCTTAACTGGTGCCGGCGGTGACTGTCCATTATTTTGGTGAAAAGTTAAATGTTCGGAATAACGGAGTCTAACGTATTTATGCAGAAAAGTCAAGAGGCAGAACGTGTTCCGGCAGATTTTCGCCGAAATGCCAATCTATATCTGTTCATCGTATCCTTTTCTTGTACTTTTGCCGGCATTGCAGTAAAATTAAAAGTCCTGTCAGACAACTGCCGCCCGTGTATTTGTTTCATCGTACAAGGGCTGTCAATACCGTATGTTTGCGTTTTGTTATGCCCTTGCTCTGGTCTTGGAAATCATACGCTGCACTTTCGCCGCCCGTTATTCTTTTGGACACAAGCAGCGTCTTATTCCGGTAGTTTTAGTCTTTGCCGGTTTTGTCGCCCAAACACTGTTCCTGTATTTACATCACATTGCCGGTGAAAATCAACTCGCCGCAGCACAGATGTACTTTCAGGTTTCCGCTTGGGGACTGGCATTTATGTACCTGTATTGGTCGCTGATGCGCCCGAAAATATCCTTCGGGATTATCCTGCTGCCGATTATTCTGCTGCTCCTTGCCGGCAGTTCTTTCAACTATACCAGTTCTTCCGGTTCCGCACGGCTGCCGCATTGGGTGATGCTGCACACCATTGCCATGTTCCTTGCAACAGCGGCAGTCATTATCGGCGGAGTTACCGGAAGTTTTTATTTAATGCAGGATTACATACTGCATAAGAAAAAACGTCCGCCGGAAAACATTCCGCTGCCGACGCTGGAATGGTCGCTCGCGGTATGCAGGGAAACACTCAAAGCCGCCGCCGTGTTTTTTGCCGCCGGTCTCTTTATCGGCTGTATGCTGTATTATCAAAACGGCAGGCAAACATCCCTTGCCGACCCCTTGGTTTTAGGAACGGCAGTGCTGTTAGTCTTTCTCTGCACTGCCGGCGGTTGCTATGTCCAAACAGATACAGAGAAACAGAATACCGCAGGACGTACTATCGCCGTTATTGCCTTGACAGCGTTTGTGCTGCTCGTGTTGACGATTCTTTTCGGTTTATCCGTCGGCTCTGCACATTGGCGGTAAAAAAATTACTCTTCTAAATCTTGCGGGACATTGAACTTTGTGCATTATTCTGATGCACATTGTATTGTTTTGCTGCATTAAAAAAGTACCGCAATGGTTATTCGAGGGGATATTCGGCGTTTTTGAGGACATTCAAGGGCATTTTCGCCCCGACAATTAAAATTTATGGAAAATTATTTCTTTGGCACGCTCTTCGCATATTAGTGCTTATGTGATGAATAACCATCACTAACAACAATTAAAAGGAGAGTTACAATGAAAAACGTCAAGTACATTTTAGTTTTGAGTATCGCTGCACTGTGCAGTATCCCCAATGTGTATGCAGAAAGGCTCGTCAGCAATTCGCGTGATACCTTACCGGCATTTAAGTTCCAACTGACGAGTCAATTGGGAGCCCGTAATGGATACACCGATGGAGTACATGTTAAAGATGTTGATACAAACAATGCATACAGATTGTTCTGCACTGACCTCTATACCTACACGAGCAGTAGTTACAGCAATGGTGTTGGACAAGTCTATAACCCAGCGTTACTGGCGGACTCGGTGTTCCACACCGATGCTCAAAAGGTTCAACTGCAATCGCTCTTTGACCACGTCTATACCAAGGCGTTTAATGCCGACTATTCTGCCAAGAACGATTTGTACGCAAACATATTTCAGTTAGCAGTTTGGGAAATCGCCAATGATACGGCAGGCAATTTGTCGTTGAGAGATGGAGACATTTTTCTCACAGGAGCATTGATACTTCAGCCGAACGGTTCCTCTTATTCGAGCAGCAACAGCAGTGATGTGTACAAAGAGGCTCTGGACACTTTGGACAGTTGGTTTGATGCGATTATCAATGACAGTTGGGCTGCGCTCGGTTATGACGAAGACCGCGTGACCCTGACGGTGTATGTAGCAGAAGGCGGCAGGAGTGCCAGCCAAACGTTTATGGGGGTTGCGGTCGCTCCTGAACCGGCAACGATGCTGATATTCGGACTCGGTATCGTCGGTCTGGGCTTGGCTCGCAGACGCAGGAAATAAAGTGAGTGAGGTGGGTTGTGAGAAAACGGGTACGGTTTGAAACCGCACCCGTTTTTTGTGCGCTGTATTTAACTCGTTTTTTTCGGCGAGAAACCGATTTCGACCGCCATTGGTCCGAAATCCGTTTGGAACGGTATCGAAATCGGTTGACAATTCTCTGGAAAAAGTATTTCCACATCTGTGCCGCGAATTACGTTCGGTAAACTCAATGATAACTTGTACTCTTCCAGTTGCGCTTTCGCATTGCCCGCTATCATATTTGCCAGTTCACCGACCGCATCAAAAACGTCATCGTCCAGCTGTGTCCGCTCCTCCATCAGCATTGCCGATGCGCTTTTCAACGCCAACGCTTCGGACATCGTAACAATGCACGTGCCGATGACCGTACCGGACAAGCCGATAATGCCGCTGACAGGAAACAAAGACCGCGACTCCTTCTTCAATGTCGGTGCCTGCCTCGTTACTTTGCAGCCGACCATCGTTTCCAGCGTTTTGGTTACGGCAATGATAAATGGATTGATGTATTCGACGGGAACTACTGCTGTCATCGTTTTGTAATGTAAGAAAACTGCCCGCTTATTTTACCGGTTGCACAATAAAAATCAAGCGGTTATAATAGACCGAAAGCGGGAGTGGATAATTGATATTGATAATGAGGAGACGGTTCGCAACCGAACCGGTTTTCCGTTTTCTATAATTGCCCATTTCTCATTATCAATTCTCTACTGTTTAAGCCGATGCGTAAACTATTCCTTTCTGTTGTTATGTTAACGATGCTGTCGCAAACTCTCGTGTCCCAGGATACCGAACGCCGTGATGATTTCCATATCTTTGCGGTCAATGAAACCACCCGAACGATGGAGAAGTCCCTGTTTGCAGCAGCAGACGCTGCCGTTGTCAATCAGTACATCCCCGGCGGCGCACCGGCAAGTATGTCTTCGTTCATCTTATCCGTCGGCAGCGATGTCATCTTGTTCGATACCGGTCTGGGCGGTGATGTTTGGGTGCAGAACATTACGGACTTGGGCATCAAAGCGGAGAAGGTGAAACTGATTTTGCTCACGCATTTGCACGGCGACCATATCGGCGGCTTGTTTAGCGGTAATGCCCGGCGTTTTCCGAATGCCGTTGTCCGTTGTTCGCAATCGGAATATGACGGAATGGCAAGTCCGCGAAACAAAATTAAGTCGCTGTACGGTACAGCCTTTGAAAAAACATTCGGTTTTAACGATACCGTTTTCGATAACGGTTCGGTTAAAATAAAAGCGTTAGATGCCGCCGGACACACGCCGGGGCATACGGCTTTTTTGATTGAATCGCCGAAGAAGAAATTTTTGGTTGTCGGCGATTTGCTTCACGCCGCAGCATTGCAGTTTCCGAAGCCGGAAATATGCACGAGTTATGACAGTGAACCGGCAAAGGCTGTTGCGTCGCGCAAACGGATTCTCGATTTTGCCGCCGAAGGAAAGATACCGATAGGCGGAATGCACTTTCCTCCGCCGAACATCGGTACGGTACAAAAAGACGGCAAAGACGGTTATACGTTTCAGTTGAACGGGAAATAAAGCCCAATGATACATACTCCTGCCGAATTAGAGTCGAAGTTGTTTGAGTTGCTGCCGATGCTGCACACGAGGTTTA
>JAITQJ010000039.1 GCA_031288955.1 Planctomycetaceae bacterium
ATTAACTGAAGCAGGCAACGGCAAAACAAACGGAACGCCGCACGGCAGTATAACAAAAAAAGATTCAGACAACAAAAGAGGCGGGGGTTAAAACCTCCGCCTCTTCCGTCTTTTCGTAACCTTACAACAATCAATGCTTATTTGCAGGGATTGCAGGGGTCGCAAGCCGGCTCGCACGGGGTACATTCCGAGATGGTGCAAGGATGTAAGCCAGCCGCCAATCTTGCTTTCAGGTTCAGAAAGAAACCATTGAAAGGCAGAATCGGTCCGACGCAAACGGGTTCACACGCCGCTTCGCACGGGTCGCAAGCCGCTGCTTCGCAGGGGTCACAAGCCGCCACGTCACAAGGCGTACAGGCTTTCAGCGTTGCCAACTTTGCTTTGAGGTTCAAAAAGAACCCGCCAAAGGGCAAAAACGGGCGACCGCAAACATCGCCGCAGGGGTCGCAAGCCGCATCACACGGTGCAATGGCTGCTTCTTCACAAGGCTGACAAGCAGTAGGTTCGCATGGACTGCAAACGACGGACAGCCGTCCGAACAATCCAGCCTCAACGGTTGATGTTGCAGCGAAAATCACGGCAACAGCAAGGGCAGACAAAAGGAAATGACTCTTCATTGGTAAACTCCTAATTCGGTATAGGGGAAACTGAAATGTGTTAGGCAACGGTTGCCTTATTCAAAACTCTATACCCTATATCGGAAGCAAAAAGTCACTTTCCGGTAAAAATCGAAAAAGACCGTGTTGTAGCGGTTAGGTAAAGTTTACCAGTTATAATGAATCCGGTCGGCAGCCGCACCGGCGAAATATGTTCTTCAAAAACAACATCAGACCGGAAACAAAATAAACGGGAGACTACCGGCTTTTTCGGATATTTTGTTCATAAACGATACCATAAACGTATTCCGGTGTTAGAATACTTATGTCCGTTACAATAGCGGAACCTGTTCCGCAATACAATGAAAAGACTTTCTTCGGTACTTTTTCGCAGCGGTGTTTCGCTTGGTCTGGTGATTCTGACCAGTGTCGTCATCTGTACCGGTATGGTGCCGCAGCGAATTCAACAGCGGCACGATGACCCCGTAGCCGAACTGCTCGTTGAAGCCGTACCAATCGTCAAACACGATACCGGCATTGATTTTTCCGTGGACGGCGAAGTTATCCCATTCCGCCGTGTTGACCTCGTTGCCGAAATCGCCGGTCGGGTCGTGTACAAATCCGAAAACTGCCGGCTCGGACAGTCCGTAAAAAAAGACGAAGTCCTGATGAAAATCGACCCCGCCGATTATCAACTCGAAAAAGAAAAAGCCGAACAAAACGTCAAACAGGCACAGGTTAACATTGACGAAAACAAAGTCCAACTCGCCAATGTAGAAAAAGAGTTGATACTGGCAAGAGAAAAACTCGGTTTAAGTCAAAAGGATTACGACCGCAACGTTTCGCTTGCCGACAAAAATACGATTACGCCAGCCGACCTGGACAATGTCCGCGCATCGTTGTTATCCGCCAAGGAAAATGTAACAAAATTAGAAAACCAACTGCTGATTTATAAAACGCAGACGGAAAAAATGCAAACCGATTTAGGTTCGCAGAAAATTGCTTTGGAAACGGCAAAGTTGAACTTGCAGCGGGCTGTTGTTACATCGCCGATAGACGGTATTGTTACCGCTGACGTGTTTGAGGTCAATTCATTTATTCAGCGCGGGGCGGATATGGCGAAGATTCTGGATACGTCCCAACTGGAAATCCAATGCAGTTTGTATATGAAACAGATTCAATGGGTTTGGCGGCAGTCGAACGATACGAACACCGGTTATGTTTTTCCGCCGACACCGGTAACGATAGTGTATGAAAACGAAGGCGAGCAATGGAGTTGGGACGGAATGTTGAAGACGCTTGACGGCGGTTTAATGAATGCGGCAACACGGATGGTTCCGTGCCGGGTAAAGGTTGACAATCCGGGGTCGGGCAAGCCGCGGGGAAAAACGACCGGCAGCAATAACAATACCGGTGAATCTGTGCGTCCGCCGATGCTGATAGCGGGAATGTTCGTAACAGTGATTGTGCATAGTAAGCCGGTGATTCCGCTGTACCGGATACCGGAGCGGGCATTATTGCCGGGCAACCGAATCTGGACGGTTCTTGACGGAAAATTACATCAGCACTTTATCAGGGTGGCGGCAACAACGGGCGGCGATGTGTTGTTTTACGCTGATGCGGCAATTCAGGCGGGCGGTTTGGTCGTTGTTTCGCCGTTAGCAACGCCTATCGAAGGCGGTGCAGTAACGGTCAGCAATAATTGATACAGCACGTTGCGGTTGGGGTTAGCCGGCTGCGGCTGCGTCAAACGAAAGACAAGACACGTGCTGCCGCATACCGTCCACTGCAAACCGTAACTGTACATTGATAAGACGTTGCCCCGCCATTCAGCCTTTGCGTCTAGTTCCTGCGCTGCCTTGTATAATGCCGGCAAAAGCGTTTCCCGCCGGCAATGATAAACGACAATGCCGTCCAGCCGTTTTGCAATAACCGCAGCAACGGCGAAATACAGCAGTGTCCAGCACAGCCAGGCATCATAGCCGCTGAAAACGAAAAGATATACCGGAATGACAAGCCGACCTGGACCGAGCGACAACAAACCGAACAGTCCCCAAGCCAGCAGGGCGAAAGCCGTTGAACTCCGCAGCACCGTCGGCTTTGTCCGCCGGTATAGATATATCAGGAAAACGAAATAAGTAACAAGCGGAATAAGGGCGAGGAAAAACATCAAGGCATTGTTCACACTTACGGTACGGCTCATTATCTACCTTCTCCGGCGAAAAAGCAAATGACACGGCGATTCGTAACGAGTGCATATTGACTGCACCGGAAACAGCGTTTGTCTTTTAACCACGGAGGCGCGGAGGATTTTTTGATGTACCGCTATCATCAGAGCCGCTGCCGCAAGAAGCGGTTTTTATCCTTTGCCGTTTGTATCAGCCTGCGGCTGTACGATGACGATACACGGGCTTTCCAATTTTTGCGTCTCTACTGTTTCGCCAGCCCGTCCAAGCGCGGAATACACAACCCGCTCATTAGGGAGCGTTGCATTTTGTACAAAAATAACCGGTGTATCTTCCGGCATACCGCCGTGCAGCAATGCGCCGCTCCAAATGTCAGCCGTGGACACACCCATATAGAATACCAATGTACCGGGAAAAGTTGCAAAACGTCCGTAATCCAAAACCGGTAATGCGGGGTCGTGTTTGTGCGAAAGATGCCCCGTGATAAAAGCAACCGCACTGGCATTGACCCTGTCCGTGAGTGAAAAACCGGCAACTTGCGCCGCACCCGATGCCGAAGTAACACCCGCCGTTACTTCGTAAGTAATCCCCGCCTGCCGTAACGCCGCCGTTTCTTCATTCAAACGTCCGAAAAGATGCGGGTCGCCGCCCTTCAAACGGGCAACCGTTTTTCCTGACCTCGCAGCGTCAATCATCAGTTGGTTGATTTCTGCCTGTTTCTTTTTGTGTCCCGTGTAAGGAGTTCCAAGCGAAACGAGTTCCGTTTTTTCTGATGCGTACTCCAAAACCCGCTCATCGACAAGATAATCGTAAAATACAATGTCGGCACGTTTCAGGTACTTGACGGCTTTGAGCGTCAAAAGTTCGGGGTCGCCCGGACCGGCACCGATGAAATAGACTTGCGGAGAAGACATTGCAGCGCGGTTCATTATACCTGTTCCACAACATATACTATCGATTCCCCGTCGAGTATAGCACAGACAGGTTTTGTCCGCAAGAGCGAGGAACGGAGGCCCCCCGATTGTAAAAATTCCAAAAAATAAAGGGGCTGGCATAGATAATTGCCTACAAACGTGGGGTATAATATGCTTTAGAGTATGGAAATCAAGGGTTGTCGTCTCTGTTCGAGGCAGTCGCAAAAGTTGCTCGAGTTTTTTGTTGCTGGTGTGACCGCCCGCACTGCCGCCGAACTCGCCGGCGTTAACCGCAATTCAGCCAATCTTTTTTACAACAAATTGCGAAAAATCATCGTCCATTTCACCGAATTAGAATCACCTTTTCTCAACGGCGAAGTCGAGGTCGATGAGTCTTACTTCGG
>JAITQJ010000095.1 GCA_031288955.1 Planctomycetaceae bacterium
GGACAATTTACAACGCTGATTCAGAGCATTGACCAGCCTTCACCGCCGCCCGGTCGGGAACGGCGTATCGTTAAAATTCAGAACACGAAACCGCAGGTTTTAGCGCGGGCATTTGAATCATACCGTGTTCCGAAACAAATCAATCCGAACGCTGCGCCGCCGGCTTCGCTGCCTGTGCCGATGCGTCATCAGGGGAAACCGTTTCTCGAATATAAACCGGCTGACTCCCGTTATAACCGGCAGCATCCGTTCAATGCCGTCCAGCAAGTTCTGTATCAGGCAGACGGTACCGGTGTGCATAACGAAACACAAATACCGGCGGTCAACGGCGGTACAGGCGGCAGTATCGAAGCGAACGGTGCCGATACTTCGCCGCAAGCCGTTGATATCGCCAGCGATTTTCGTTACCAAATTCTGCCCGATTTAGACGTTGTCGTGATTGACGCAACGGGAGCCGAAGTTGCACGATTTACCGATATGATTCGGCAAATCGAAGCGTTGAGTAAAATTGCTGAACCGCAGATTGAAACGGTCTTTTTGAAACACGTTAACTGCATTTCGCTGACCGATGTGATTCGTCAGGTTTACGTTAATGTTTTTCGTTCCGCTCAGGGAGCCGTTGAAGTTTTGCCGATGATTGACCCGAATGCAATGTTGTTAATCGGCTGGGGCAAATCGTTAGAAACAATGAAGGCACTGATAGCCGAACTGGATAAGCCGGTTGCTGCCGCTGATTCCCGTTTGAAGGTTTTTTCATTAAAATACGCTTCGGCTGCCTATATGGTAGATGTTTTACGGGGAACGTTTCCGGTACCGAAACCTAATTCCGGCTTTATGCCCCGTGTACAAATGTTTCCCGATACGCGGACAAATATGGTAATCGTCCAAGCCGCTCCGAACGAACTGAACGAAATCGGACGGATTATCAAGGAGGTCGATGTACCGGCAGCGTCTGTTAAGTTGCGGGTACACACGTTCAAGTTAAAACACACGCTTGCTGCCGATATGGTTACCGTTTTGACAAATGCGATTGCATCGGGAACCGGCGGAACGGCAGACAAAAAGTTACCGGCACTCGAATTACTCGTTGAAGACGAACAAGGTAAACGCTTAATCGAATCCGGTATTTTGTCGGATGTTAAATTAAGTGCGGATGTCCGCAACAACACGCTTATTGTAACAGCACCGGAAACGAGCATCCGTTTTATCAGCGAATTGATTGCAAAAATTGATGCACCGGCAGCGACCGCCGAAGTCAAGATTTTTCAGGTCATTCACGGCGATGCAAACGCTATCGTCAGGGCATTGCAGGCGTTGCTGCCGTCGCAACTGGACGGTCAAACGGGACCGCAACTGCCGGGTGCTTCCGATGAAGACAACTTGATACCGGTACGCTTTGCCGTTGACCCGCGGACGAATTGTATTCTTGCTGCCGGTTCGCCGGGCGATTTGAAAATCGTTGAAGCATTGGTTTTAAGTCTCGACAGAGAAGGTTCACAGTCCCGAAGGGAAACGGTTTATGAATTGAAAAGTATGAAAGCACAAGACGTTGCGTTGGCAATCAACGAATATATCATAAGCCGGCGTGCAATCCAGCAGGCATCGCCGGGTGTTATCAGCGCATATCAGCAGATTGAAAGCGAAGTGATTGTGATTCCTGAACCGCAAAGCAACACGTTGATAGTCAGTGCAACGCCGAAGTATTACGATGAAATTATCAACCTGATTAAGGAAATTGATAAATCGCCGCAGCAGGTTCAAATCCGGGTTCTTATCGGTGAAGTTGATATGACCGACGCGAATGAATTCGGTATGGAGTTCGGTATTCAGGATTCGCTGTTGTTTAACCGGGGGGTGCCGGTAGCCGCCGGCTCGAATGTGTTGAATCCGGGCTTTCTCTTCGGCGACCCGTCAAACAATTTGCCGCTCGGCAATGTTTCGCCGGGAAACGTCGGAACGCAGATGCTGACGAATTATGGGACAGGACGCATCGGCAGCGAAACAGGATTCGGCGGTATGGTGTTCTCCGCAAGCAGCGAATCTATCAGCCTGATGATTAGAGCCTTACAGGAAAAAAATCAAATGGAAATTTTGAGTTGTCCGTCCATTACGGCGATGAACAATCAGCCGGCGGTGATTCACGTCGGGCAGAATGTTCCCCGGTACCGCGGAGCAACTGTCAGTACAACGTCAACGAACGTGAACGTCTCCGATGAAAAAGTCGGCTTGATGCTTACGGTTACGCCGAATATCAGTCCCGAAGGAAGTATTGTGATGTCCGTTGTTGCGACCAAGTCCAAAGTGAATCGTAATTCCAGTGAAGCCGTTAATATAGGCTCGACAGACGGCAAAGCCGTTGTGTCGCCGCCGATTGACTTAATCACCGCCGCAACGATGATTAGTGCCTCAAACAACGAGACCGTCGTTCTCGGCGGTCTGCTGACTAAAGAAAATCTGGAACGAAACCGCAAAGTGCCGCTGCTCGGCGATATTCCAATGCTTGGAAGACTGTTCCGCTACGATTATACAACGTGTCAAAAAAAGGAGTTGCTGATAATCCTGACACCGCGAATCATCAGGGACAAAAAAGATATGGAAGAAATCAAACAGATGGACGTTGCCCGAATGAATTGGTGTCTCCATAATGTTTCCAAAATTTACGGCGACATCGGAACGTACAACGTTATTGCCGACAAACCGTACACCGGCGATGCCTCGATTATCAAACCGGACGAAATGCCGACGCTCGCTCCGAGTATTCCAACACCGGTACTGCCGAAATAAATGTTCCACACCGTTTTTTCAGTCCTGTTGTTTTTGCTGTTGCTGCCGTTTAAGGTGCTTCGGGCGTTTTTGCTTTCGCCTTGGGGGCTGATTGCACCGATAACGCTTCTCGTCTTGATATTTGCGTTCCGTTATGTCGAACAAACGCCGGTACAACTTGCCGGTTTTTATGCAGCACAGTTCGCAGCGTGCGAAGATGATGAAATTCCGCAACTCGTAAATGTCCTCCTCCGCTTGAACGATGCCGGTATTGACGGTCTCGTGCAAGGCTTGACAAACGACCGCGAAGCCGTATTCAATGCGTGCCGGGATACGCTGCAAATGCTCTATGAAAAACGCAGCAATGAACATTTTTGCCGTTTATTGTCCGAAGCATTGTTAAAACACAGCGGACAGTTTACGCCGATGGCGAAATATGAAGCCGTCCGCTTTACGGAACAGATGCTCAACATCAATAAGCCGGACGGCTCTTTATCGCCGGAGACGACGTTAAATTGCGAAAATCTGCTGGCAAGACTGAACAATACACGCCGGACAATGACAGAGTCGAATAGAAAAAATACCAAAGAGACGGAAAATAATGCTTCTGCTTCTATACCGGCTGTCGGCAAGCGCAGTTTGCAGCCGATTTTAGTTGCGGCAAACGGGAAACGATTCGAGAACTCGCTGCCGACTACGGCAAATAACGCCCGAAACAGAGAGAACGCAGCGCAATATGCCGCCGTTGACCGCTTGTCCGTACCGCGTGCCGAACGAATCGCTGCTTTTCAGCAAAACGGTGAAACAAGAGAGACAGAGGTGATTGGTTCCGCTTCAGTGCCTGCACCGGCATTGGCAGCGGCTGCGGTTAAAATCGGACAAAATTATCAGGCAAATGACCAAACGCCGGATATTACCGAGAATTATCGTAACGAAAATCCGACGGGCGGACAGGGAACGGATTCGTTCATTCCCGAAGAATTGCGGAACACGCTGCCTGACCGAGTGCCGAATTTGCCGACAATACAACTGATGCAAATGCTTCATCATCCGAATCCGAATTATGTCATATCGGCACGTAAAACATTGACCGAACGGGACGGTTTCAACGAAACACATTTGAAATTAGCGTGGCGGCTCTATCATCCGTCGCCGTCCGTCCGTCAGGAAATTATCGCAATGCTGCCGCATACCGCAAACGTGCATCCTGATGTTTGGCTCTCGGTACTGCTGGACGACCCAAGCAACGAGGTACGTTATCAGGCGGCGGCATTTTTAGCAACGGGCAGCGACCCCGCGTTACAAAAACTGCTTATCGAACACGCCAAGCGGGACACGGACAGCCGGATTATCGACATTGCTGACCGGCTTATCGAACGTCAACGTAACATCAGAAGATAAAATTATGCCCCGACGCGGTGTCAAAACAGTCAGCAGCAGTCTTGATTTATCGTCCGTGCTGAAAACGCCGGAGGATTTGTCCAAGCCGCTTGATAGTCAGCAACTTTTCGGACGCAGCGCACCGTTGGAACTCGAAATCGGTTCGGGCAAAGGAATGTTCATCAACAAAACCGCAAAAGAGCGTCCCGAACATAATTTTATCGGTATTGAAATTGGTAAAAAGTACGCCCGGTTTTCAGCGGCGAATGTTTTACGCAGCGAATTGACGAATGTGCAGATGATATGCGGTGATGCGGCGGCGGTACTGCGGGATTGGATAGAGACGAATTCGCTTTTTGCCGTTCACGTGTATTTTCCAGACCCTTGGTGGAAACGTTCACACCGCAAGCGGCGGATTTTGCGGACAGATGTTGTCAGGTTAATCGAGAGCAGACTGCAATGCGGCGGAACGCTGCATTTTTGGACAGATGTTGAGGAGTATTTTCAATCGGCACTGACTTTATTGTCAGCGGAAACAAATTTGACCGGTCAGCCGTCCGATTCTGAAACGCCGCAAACGGACAGCGGCAGTATTGATTACAAGACACATTTTGAAAGACGCACGCTTTTACACGGCGAAAAAGTCTATCGGGCAATGTACCGAAAATTATCGTAACAGGAACTTCCGGGCGCAAGCGGTTTGACGTAGTATTGACAAGCGGTGCAGAATCGGCTAGGATATGTGCCGTAAGCAACTCTATTTAACGGCGGCAATTCGTTCCGCCGGCAACACAATGAACACACGGCTGATTTCACGTTTCCTGTTATGTACCGCCGCAGCGTTGGTACTCGTTTCGGCTTTGCAGGCTGAAAACAAAGCCCTCGTTCCGGTTGACCGAAAAGACAAATGGTGGACAGACCGGCACGCCGGTAACGTCGAACAAATGAACAAGGGCGAAACAGAATTGCTTCTTATCGGCGATTCCATTACGCACGGCTGGGACTCGCACAAAGACCTTTACGGCAAATACTTCGGTCCGTACAAGCCGATAAACCTTGGATTCAGCGGCGACCAAACGCAGCACGTTCTCTGGCGGCTCGACCATCTGCCGCTCGACAAAATTTCGCCGAAGGCTGCGCAGATTATGATTGGAACGAACAATATCGGCAGCAACTCAAGCACGCCGGCGGAGACCGTTGAAGGTATCAAGGCGATTGTCACGAAATTGCAAAAGCAGTATCCGAAGTTACAAATTATCGTTCTCAAAGTATTCCCGCGGGACGAAAAGCCGAACGGTGAACGGCGGCAGCGTGTTGATGCGATTAACAAAGAATTACCGGCGGCTCTTAAAGGATTGAAAAATGTCAAACTTGTTGACATCAATGCGGGTTTCCTTGATGCGGACGGCACGTTACCGAAGGGTATTATGCCGGACTTTTTGCACCCGAACAAGGAGGGCGACGATTATTGGGGCAAAACGGTTGAGCCGCTTATCAAGGCGGCGGTACAAAAATACGACCAGCCGGTCAAGCGCATTCCGAAGCCGTTCCCGCGTTTCCGCCGAATCTTATTACGCTGACACACGGCAGCAGCACAAAGTTTGACGCTTATGATTCACATTCCTTTATGTTACACTTA
>JAITQJ010000191.1 GCA_031288955.1 Planctomycetaceae bacterium
GATTTGGTTCAACTCCTTGCGGTGCTGAAATGCCTCGCCCGTCAAGACCGCCAAATCGCCGCTCAACGGCGGAACGGTTACATCGTCAATGACCGCCGGCGAATCCAGCGGTCTGCCGAGCAGCCGGTTATACACCGCCTCTGCCAACGCCGCCGCATTACCGGCTTTGAGAACGTCCTGCGACGCTGATGCGAGTGCCGCCTGAGCCGATAACAGCGCATTGCGGGTTGCCATCTTTTGCTTTAACAATTTTTCGACATCGCTCAAATGCTGCCGAAGCGTGTTTTCTGCCGTTTGCGCAACGTCGAGTATCTGTCTTGCCCGCAAAACATTAACGTACGCTTCGGCAACCTGCCGGCGTATTTCCTGCTGCGAAACGGCATAACCGGCTTGAACTGCCCTGACCTGATGCCGCGCCGCTTCAATGCCGAAGCGGACTTTGCCGCCGGTATAAAGAGGTACTGCTGCAAGCGTTACCGACGATGCAAACGACTGGTCGGTAAGCGGCAGAGCGAGAGTTGACGGCGGCATTACCGCCGGAATACCGGGAATATCAATACCGGCACTCATTGGATGCGAAAGCGTCGTATAAGACGAATAGTTGGTAACATTCGGCAGCCGATTTGCCTGCACTGTTTGCAGTTCGGCGCGGGCGGCTTGAACTTGATGGGCTTCGCTGCGCAGAGCGTTATTCACTTGGACGGCTACAGACAGGGCATCGGACAGCGATTCTGCCGAAACCGCTGCCGTAATGAAGCATAAAACCAATACAAGCGGGACAATCCGTACCATACCAGTTATATCGGTACAGTGAAATGCCGGTTGTGATTCGATTAGCGTTATTTCCGGTCTTGCGGGAATTGCGGATTATACGCACTCTATCGGCAACTCTGCCGTGTACAAGGGTAAAAAACGCTTTGCACTTTCCCTGACGTTATTTCCCCTTCAGTTTTTTTGCCGATTTTTTGCGGGGCTGCTTCTGCTTCGGGAAAAATTCGACCATATCAAGTACGTCGCCGTCATCAAAATCTTCATCGGCTTTTTTCCCCATCTGCATAATTTTCGAGAATATCTCCGACAATTCGCTTTCCTGTGCGGGCAGTTCCGTCATCAGGTCAATCATTTCGAGAGCCGCTTCTGCCGCTTCTGCGCCTTTGTTGCCGGGAGCCGGATTAAGGGCTTTATCCTTTGCCGACTCAATCATTCCGCTCCGGGCATTCGCCTGTTCGATAGTATCGCACGTCAGTACGCCGAAGATGACAGGCGTGTTGTAACGGGATGCAATTTCGCCGAAAGCGGTACTGATAGAGCGGTTGATATGTTCGTCGTGTGAAGTATCGCCTTTAATAACAGCACCGAGACAGATAACCGCGAGGCAGTCGGAATCTTTAGCGAAATGCGTTGCCACGAACGGTAATTCGTAAGCACCCGGCACCCAGACAACGCGGATGTCGTTATTATGAACGTGATGCTGACGCAGTTTTGCCAAGGCTCCGTCGAGGAGACGCTGCGTAATTGTTTTATTGAACCGCGCCACGGCAACGACAATATAACCGTCCGGCGGCGGACAGAGGCGACCTTCAAATACTTGCATATTCCGCATTATACACGATAACGCTGCTTTGACAATACGGCGGTATCGTGCGGGGAGGAAAGACTGTCTAATGCTATATTTTCGGTTTGCCGTACTCCGGTCTCGTGTTCATTTTTTTCTCCCTTCTCTTATTTCGGTTTCGTTTTTCGCTGCCGGTTATTTTTCGTTTGCAGCGCAAAAACCGACTCGACAGGAACAAGGTGATGATAAATAAATGCTTGTTCCCAATCATCGACACCCGTTGCCGATTGAACACGTTTACGTCCAGAACACGTTCCCGTACCTTCAAACTCTAACTTGACAGGTTCATTCGGCAAGGGTTTTAAGAGCGTCAATTTCACCGTTGCCTGATTTTTATCCGCCGCTATGACCGCATTTTCTATTTTGAACTGCTCGGACAACTTTTGGGGCAGAGCAATTTTAACTTCGCCGGAAAAACCGTCCAAACGGATTAGATGGAATGTTACCGAAGCGGTCTGTCCGCTAAAATTAACCGCTGACGGCGAAACAAAAAGCGTAAAATCCTGACGCGGTTTCGATAACCGCAGCCGGTAAGCCGGTTGACGCTTATCGTCGTGAAACTGACTATAAATCCGCACCGTATAAGTTCCGCTCTTTGGTAATTTTTTCAGTAAATACGGGTCGGCGTGGTGCGTTTCCAAACCGATATTGCGTCCGAGGACATCGCTTCCCGCCCTGTCATCGTTTTCTGCAATTATCTTGCCCGTATCGTCTAACAGTTCGACAGCCGTATCCACCGGCGAATTCAGGGCAAGTGCCGCAACATCTACGACAACCGTATCGCCTTCTTTTCCGTCAAAACGGTATTCATCTGTTTCATCTTCGCTCTCTATTCTGCCGTCAATGATGAGCGGTAATGTAACCGTTTTCTGCTCCCAGACTTCTTCTTCGGTAACGGATTTCAACGTTCCCCAAGCCGTTTTTCCCCGCAAGGGAAAAATATCCGCTTTGTCAATACTTTCTGTTACAGAAAGTCTATAAACAAAATCATCACGTCCGCGAAAAATCGAATCGTTCACCGCAATCCGGTAAATCCCGTCCCGTTGTATTTTGTACGTCAAGACCGGGTCCGGGTCGAAGCCGAACGAATCCGAAGCGGCTAATTGTTCGCCGTCCGGTGCAAAAAGCGTGATAGCAGGTTGAAACCAGCCCGGCACAGCATCGGCAAGATAAGGTATCAGCGTTCGGGCATTGACGGTAAAGTCTAATTGCTGTCCTTTTTTGGCTGCAAACGGAAACATATCGACATCACCGCGGCGGATGCGTCCGTTAAAAACAACCGGCAGCGTTTGCGGTTCCAATGACCGAAGGGTTTTAGGAATGAGACGAAATGTGTTGCCGCCCATTTTAGTGAACTGCTGCTGCGGCGGGGCATTGAAATCATTTGGTTCCCATTCCAACACCTCCGGTTCTGCACCGACTATAAACCGGGCGGGCTTGGTGATGCCTTGACTCGTGACGAGACGTAATTCCCGCAGTCCCCGAAATGCGTGTTTGTCAATCGTCAGT
This sequence comes from Planctomycetaceae bacterium, assembly GCA_031288955.1. Taxonomy (GTDB): domain Bacteria; phylum Planctomycetota; class Planctomycetia; order Pirellulales; family Thermoguttaceae; genus WRKP01. The sequence continues at coordinate 3,125 of JAITQJ010000191.1, forward strand.
TTCAGTAAAACTCCCTGTGCTAATGTTTCTTTCGGCTGCTTATCAGGACGTTGGCTGAAGTATTCGTAATAGATTAACTGCAAAGCATCTTCGGTCGGATGGAGTAATTCGTCCCAATACGGGATACGTTCCAGTTTTCCTTTGGCGTATTCTGCGTCAAAGAGTGTCTGAATTGTTTTCAGACGCTCCTCATTTTTTTCGGTATCCGGTGATTCAATGATTCCTCTTGCCTCGGCATAGATTTTTCTGGCAGGTTCCTGCAACTCTGAACTTTGCAGAAACATCGGAGCGTAACGTTTTACTATTTCGGCTTTTACACCGCTGCCGACAATAACATCAGTTGCCCGCGCAATTTGTTTGCCGCCGACAATAACGTTGACTTTTGTTCCTTGCCGTCCGCCTGCCGGATAAATGTAACCGATGGACGGCACATCGTTTTGTGCCGCCGCCGTTGCCGCTGTCAATAAAAAGAGAATGAAAAACCGCATTGTAAAAAAGGGAAAAAGGGACTATTCAAACCAACTCTATCAAGCGTCCTGCTTCTGATGCGGCGGGCATATTCGTTGTATCGATTCCCTTTTCGTTCAGCAATTTGCCGTCAGGGTCAATACCGAGTTGGGCATAAATGCTGCCCAGAAAGTCAGCCACTTCGACCGGACGTTTTTGGATTTTGCTTCCTGTTGAGTCCGTTTCACCCACGGTTTTTCCGCCTTTGAAACCGCCGCCCGCCAAGACAGCACTGAAACAATTACCAAAGTGTCCGCGTCCGCCGAACCAAGGCGACTCCCAGCCGATTTTCGGAGTGCGTCCGAACTCACCGCCCCACCAAACGATGGTCGTGTCGAGTAATCCTAAATCGGCAAGTTCTTTCAGTAACATCGACAAACCGGCATCCCATTCCGGCTGACGGCGGGTCAATGTTTCAAAGTGCCTGCGGTGAGTATCCCAGCCCTTATAGTTTATTGTAACATACGGTACACCCCGCTGCACCAAGCGGCGTGCCATTAAACACGCCTGCCCAAACCAGTTCTTGCCGTATGCGTCCCGAATCTTATCCGGTTCGCTTGCAAGGTCGAAAGTCTTAACGGCATCGCCCTGCAAAAGTTGTACGGCATTTTCCCTTGCGATACCGATTTCGTCAACAAGTTGGTCGCCTTTGGCAGCATTAGCGAAAGTATCTAATTTTTGTAACAATTCCTGCCGTCTGCTTTGACGCTGCTCGGTCATTCCCGGAACGACATACCCCGAAACGATAAACGGCATCTTACTTGGGTCGCCGCCGGTTACAAACGGTTTGTATTTTTGTCCGAGAAAACCCGACTCCGAAAAACGACCTTGCGAAGTCGTCAGTACAATGTAAGGCGGAATCTTGTCGTTGTAACCGGCATCGTAACCTTTGATTTTGGAAATCACCGCACCGACACAAGGATAGACCAAACCGCCGCCCGGTGCGCGTCCCGTCTGCATTTGGTATGCTGCTGTTTCGTGATGATTGGAACGATGCGTTAGTGTCCGAACAACGGAATACAAATCAGCACACTTCGCCAAATTCGGCAGCGATTGGCTGATTTCGAGATGCGGCGCATTGGTTGCCAACGGTTTGTCCCACGTTCCGCAATAATCCTTGCCGGCACCCGGCTTCGGGTCAAAAGTGTCTAAATGTGAGGGACCGCCCCACATCCAAATTTGAATCACGGACTTTGCCTTTCCCTGCTTCGGAGCCGTGTTTCCGGCGGTGCCGCCGAATAGACCGCCGCGTGAACCGGCTGCGCAAGCAAGCGAACCGGCAACGGTATTTTTCAAAAACTGACGACGGTCTTCTAAATTATTTAGTGTTGACATAAAAACTCGGTAGAATTGATTAACGCCCAAACAATGTCGGCTGCCGGAGTACCGCTGCGCAATGCTTCGGCAGCGGTCTTTAATTCTTCGCCAGTCGGATAACGTGATAAAATCTGTAACCACATCTCATCGGCAGCCTCACGAGGAACGTTTGGCTTGCCCGTATTATTTTTGCGGTTACGTCCCTGTCCGATAAAATTTGTTGCCCATTGATTGATTTCGGCGGAATTCATCAAAAACAACATTTGCGATTCTGTAATGCCGTTGTTTCTGTCTGAAACCAATCCGCTGTCACGGGTTGCCCTGCCGAACGTTTCTAAAAACGAACTGGTCAGCGACGTATCGGGAATCATTATCGTCCGGTAATGATTCGGCAGCGAGGCAAACGGTTCCGGCACTTCACTGACATATTTTGCGGACACGCCGAAAATTTGCGAGAGAGCATCTTGGAGAACTTCGGCATCAAGGCGGCGCACCGGATATGCGGCAAACAATTCCTGCCGTTGTTGGGAGCCGCGTTTGACGGGAAAAGATGATTGCTGAAACGCCGCAGAATTAAGAATCAAGCGGACTAAATGTTTCATATCGTATTTTTCCCGAACTAACTCTTCGGCAAGATAAGATAATAGCGCAGGATGTACCGGCGGATTTTCATCGCTGAAATTATCCGGCGGGTCAACCAGTCCGTTGCCGAAAAGCCAATACCAAATACGATTCGCTATATTTTCGTTAAATTGTTTGTTTTTTGGTGAAACAAGCCAATCGGCAAACACTTGCCGCGGGTCTTGTTCCGCTTTGACTTGACCGTGTGTTCCGTCGGGAAAAACAACGTCTGTTGATTCCAGCGGTTTGCGGATACGGAAAACGATTTCTTCTTTCCATTGAGCCGTACCTTTGTAGCCCACTCTGGAAAAGAATACCGCCATCTGTTTTTGTTTTTCCGATGACCACGGACCCGTTTGAACGCCCATAAAGGTTAACGCCGCAACTTCGGCAAGCGACTCGGCATCCCGATTGGCAACGGCACGGTAAAAGTTCGACTCACCGTTACGAAAATTACTGCCTTTTGACAATAACAATTCACGGGCGAAGCGGTTATATGGTTTATTCTCACGGATTGAATCGTGAATCCAGCGGTAATAGACAGCCGCCCCGTTGGGCCACAGGTTAACGGGAAACTCGGCTTTGCAACGTAACAAGTCTGCCCATTTTAACGTCCAGTAACCGGCGTATTCGGGACGTTCCAGCAGTCGGTCTATTAGAGTAGTCCGTTTCGTTGCGGACTTATCGTTTAGAAATTTTTTCGCTTCCTCTGCCGTCGGCAATGTTCCGAGAACCGCAAGATACACACGTCTCATAAAGACCGCATCACTGCAAAGCGGGGCGGGCTGCACTCCTTGTTTTGAAAGCGAAGAGGACAATAAAGCATCAATCTCGTTGACGGCTTTGAATGACGCACTTTCTTCAAACGGATTGGCGTACACCAAGCCGCATAAAAAAACTGCTGCACAAAAACAAACCCTGTTCATTGCGAGGGTGTGTTTCCAAAAATTATTGACCATATCTTATTTTACGTTCTTGTCAAAACATTGCGGCGGGTGTAACAGAAATTGCTGCACGTACCGACCTTGCGTATCTTTTCACCTTAATAACCTGTTTGCCGATATTGTTAGTAAGCATTATTATATTACTACTTACTTTTGTTGGCAACCCCCCCCCTCAAAATTGATAATGGAGAATTATTTTCTGTCGCCAGTCCGTTTTATTGCAGCGGCAAGAACCGTGCCGAAGATTGCGCCGCCCGTCTGTCAAGAGGACGTTTTTGACCCCAGCTACGGCACGATGCACGGGACTTTAGGAACGCCCCTATCAGTGCAGCACGTTTTCGATTTCATCACAGAGTTTATTAGCCCGTTCGGCAGTCGGGGCTTCAGCAAAAATGCGGATTATCGGTTCCGTATTGCTG
>JAITQJ010000216.1 GCA_031288955.1 Planctomycetaceae bacterium
TGGACGGTTCTTCACTGCCCGTCTTTGACAAAGTCGAAAAGTATTTTGGTTCGGTCGGAGTGTATGGAATGTCGGAAGACAACGGTTTCTTCATCAAAGGCTTCCTGCTGAAACGTGAAGGAGCAAAGGAGTAGAAAACGCAAGGCGGAGCGTAGAAAAATAAGGGAAAAAATAAGGGACAAGAATGGACTGGGCGAAACGGCTTTAATAATCGTTAATCAACCCGAATTTTCACTCTTCCTCCTTTGTTTCATCTGTCGGAGAAGAACTGCGGTTTTGTTTAATTTTACTCGTCAACAAAGCCAGCGAACCGCCGAGGCGGACTTCTTCGTACTCAATGTGCGGCGGCAGATTGGGTTTGACCGGCGAAAGATTCCAAACGCCTTGAATACTCTTGACTTGAAGAGCCAAATCTGTTGCCTCTTGGACCAGCGTTTCGTCAGCCGCCAGGATACAAACCGCGGCGTTCGTTTTATTGCCTTCTTCTGCCAATTTGTCCCGTGAATAAACCGGCGTGTATCCGATGGTCGTCCCGATTTTTTGGGGATTGTCGGAAAAAGCCGCAACAACACGCAGACCGTAGTCGTGTAAAATCTGAAAGGTCAAAATCGCTTCGCCTAGATACTCGACACCGATAAGAATGGAAACGATGGGTTCATCCCAGCCGAGAAATTTTTCTATTGAATCAATCATCTGGTCAACTTCATAACCGATTTTCGGTTTGCCTTGTAAACCGGTTATAGCGAGGTCTTTTCGGATTTGGACGGCAAGTCCGCCGAGCGCATTAGAAATTTGCGCACACGAAAGGCGGGCTTTCCCTTTATCACGCATTTTCCGGGCGAAACGAAGATACATCGGAAGCCGGCGCACGCCGGGACGGGAAACAGGGCTGTTGATTGAAAACATCTTTAGATATTGAAATAAACAAATTTGAACAGATAAAATTATATCAGATGCAGGAAAAATACAATATCAAAAATTTAAAATTATTTTCTTGACTTTGCCTGATTGTACTGCATATTTATTGCAGAGCGGTGCGGAGTGAAAATCCGCATACTGTTTTGCGGTTTTCTGTTAAAATACCAGCGATGTTTTACTCCCGGTTCATTCGTTCAATCGGTTATGCGCTGCTGTTAACGCTTGTCCCGGCGTTGCAGGCGGAAACGGACTCCGTGTCCGGCAATCACGATATTTGGCGTATCGATACACATTCGTTATCTTTTGCAGAGCCGAACAGCGAAAACTTTGCAAAGTTACGCTATTACCAGCGAACAAACAACGCTTGGGTCGAGAGCGGCAGCGAAACATTTTTTTCAACACAGCAAAAAGATGTGCCGCTTATTATTTTTGCGCCGGGTTACACTTCAACGACCAGTGGAACGATACAAACCGGTCTCGGACTTGTCCGGCTGTTTGACAAGTCGAAAAAATGCCGGGTCGTTTTTTGGGACTGGTACGCAGAGCGGATATTCTGCCGAATCCGCAGCGATGTTCGTTCCAAGATTCCGGTTGCCCAACGCAGTGCCGGCTATCTGACACTGTTAATGCAAAACCTGAAAACGGACAGCAAGGTTTGCTTGTTCGGTTTCAGTTTCGGAGCCCGCATTGTTTGCGGCGGAGTTCAAAACCTGAATGAAGCGGATGCGGAGCGGCTGCATTTACACGTAGTTCTTTCGGCTGCGGCAACCGACCAGAACTGGCTCGGCAGCGAGTCACGGCATAGTAATACCGTGAAGTATGCCGAAAAGATTTTGGTAACGTATAATCCCGATGATTGGGCGTTAGCCTTTTATCCGTATATGTACGAAATCGGTCATCGAGCGGAAGCATTAGGGCTGCTTGGTCCGCCGATGCGGTCGGTTGCGCCGCAGTACCGCAGCAAGATAGAGGCGGTGAACGTGCAGCACTATATCGGCAGGGAACATCAAACGTTAAAACACGCCGGTTCGCCGGTGTTCCGCAGCCGCATCGGCACGTACTTTTTCTTTGAATAACCGGATATTCAACTCTGCAACGATTTCGTCAATCAGCGTTTCAATGCTGTCCGCCTTACCGAGAATACCGCAGAGCGAAGTTATTGACCGCTGCATCAGTTCTTTGCGGAACTCCGGCGGAATGTCCGCAAGACGGTTGTTGACGTTCAATCCAATACCGATGATTCCGTATTTCGGCGACGGCGATTCCAATAAAATGCCGCAGATTTTTTTGCCGTCTGCGTAAACATCGTTCGGCGGATGTACCGCAACACGGCACTCCGGCGTGATGCGGCGGCAAAGGACGGTCTTTACCGCCTCCGCCGTTTTGAGAGATAATTCCGGCAAATCGCTGCGCAGCAGAGTCTCCGCCGTCAATTCAAAGCCCAGCGACATCAGCAATGCGCCGCTGCCGCTCCACCAGAGTTTGCCCGCCCGTCCCCTGCCGGCAGTTTGTGTTTTCGCAATTACTAAACAAGGCAGCGGCGGATGCAACTGCCTCATCAGTTCCTTTATCCGGTCATTCGTCGAAGAAAGGGACCCGTAATACTCAATTAAAGCGAATTGCTTTCCGCCTTTAATATCCATAAGGCTGATACTGCTGCGCCGGTTGAGCATACGGTTGAGCGTACGGCGGTGCCGGCTGAACGTACGGGTCGTAGCCGATGTACGGACGCGGTGCGTGCAGCAGCGACAGAAAGTTCTTTATCGGAGTCGGACGGTAAATGACCGTTGCCTGACCCGGATAGGCGGGATTTCCATACGGATACTGCTGCTGTGGTGCAGCATACGGTGCCTGACTCGGATAGGCGGGATTTCCGTGCGCATACTGCGGCTGCGGTGCAGCGTACGGTGCCGGCACGTTCCCGACCGAAACGGCGCGCGCTGCTTCCGGTGCTGGTGCCGGTACTTGCAGTCTGTTCAAATCGTGCGGAGGTAAATCTGCCGGATAAAACGCCGGTCGAAATGCCGGTGCATAGAACCGCTGTTTTGCCCGGCAACGGAACGGGCTGGGATTCGTGCCGTATTCGGAATACGGCGGATACCCGAACGGCGTACGGAAACCGCAGGGCGGTTGGTACGCATACGGATACGGCGGCGGGACAAAACCCGGTTGCTGCAATTCCGCTTCGCCGGCTTCGGCGGTAACGGCTTCGAGGCTCAAAGCCCCGTCGTCAGTGCCGGTCTTATCGGCAGCACTGACATTGTTCAAAAGGAATACGGCAGTAATTCCTAACGTTAAAGAAAATAGTTTTTTCATCGGATATACTCCTGAAAGGGAAACGATACGGGCAGTTTGTTCTTCTTTCGGTAATATGTATCACATTTTATAAAAAACAAATAAATTATCCGAATTTTAGGGGCAAAGCGTAGTATGCCCGCCGGTGAAAACGGTATGACAGGTATAGACTACCACCACTTTTACGGTTTTTCCGTATTACTTGTATTTTTCGCAAAAAGTGTTATACTATTTCTGCCAACGGCGTGTTCCGCCGGCGTACCTCTAACATTAACAAGTGTCAATTATGCTGTCCAATATGCGAATCGGCAAAAAATTGTTTTTCGGCTTCGGTCTGCTGACCCTGCTGCTCGTCGCCGTCGGCGGAGGCGGTTTTTACGCCCTCTGGACAATCAATATCGAAATGGACAATGTCGTCCGGCGGGTGAAACAGTTTGAGTCGGCGAACCGCACGGTTACAGCCGCATTAGAAGCGGAAGTCGCTTCGGAAAAACACTCCCGGACTCACGACCCCGCCGCTCACGAAAATGTTGCGGCTGCTGCCAAAAATTCAGATGAGGCGGCAAAAACAACAAGGTCGCTGATGAGGACAAAAAAAGACCAGGATGAGGTAGGAGAAGTTATTGCCGGTGTCGCCTCTTACTCGCAACTTGATAATGAATTTGCGGAAATCATCAAAAAAATCAAGGATGCCGGAGTCCGCCGTAAAAAGGTTACGGCTGATGTTATCAAGGCGATTGAAACGCTGGTCGCAATGATAGAAAAGGTTGCCTCTGAAAATTCGCAGCAAGTAAATGTTGATGGAAAACCGGTAAAATTTGTTGCGGAGGATCGTTTCAAAGGAATAGAACTCGGCGTGCGGCTGCTTGCCGATGTACAGCAAGTCCGCGTGCTTGCGCGGGAATTGGAAGCGGAGTTAGATGTTAACAAAATCAAAGACAGAACCGCTGTCCTGGTTTCCAGTTATGACAAGATGTCAGCCGAAATTAAAGAACTGCACGACAAATACCTGAAAACCGAGCAGGGACAGCAAGTCGCAGATGAAATCGAAAGATCGCTCAATAGTTGGAAAGCAATTGCTGTTGAATTGGCAGGTTATCTCAAAGATGCCGGTGATAATCAGGGACAGCAAGACACAACGGCAACAAAAAACAGAGACACGATGCATACCGTGATGGCAGACATTGAGAAAAAAATTACCGATGCGTCTGTAAAGATGGCATCGCTCATTTCTTCGGTGATGTATTTGATTCTCGGAGTCTGTGTCGGTGCCGTCTTGTTCGGCATCATTGCCGGCATTGCCTTGACGAAAAACATCACGCCCGGTTTGAGTTTTGCGGTCAGTTCAATGAACCGCATCTCGCAGGACGGCGACCTTTCTATCGAGATTCCTGCGTTGTATAAAAAACGGAAAGATGAAGTCGGCAATTTGTTTAGTGCATTGTCGGCAATTCTCGGTGAGTATCAAAGTGTTGAAAAACTGGCGAAAGAACTTGCCGGCGGAAATTGGATTCAGACGGTCAAAGTCCGCGGCGATTCAGATGCGATGAATATCGGTCTCAATGCAATGCTCGACCAGGTCAATGCCGCTTTGGGCAATACCGCCGAAGTTGTCGAACAGGTTGCCAGCGGTGCGTCGCAGGTTGCTTCGGCAAGCGAAAGTTTGTCGCAGGGGGCAACGGAATCTGCCGCAAGTCTTGAAGAGATTACCGCTTCGATGGGCGAAATCGGTTCGCAAACGAATCACAATGCACAGAATGCAAACGAGGCAAACCGGTTAATGAAGGAGGCGAACGATTCTGCCGGTGTCGGTCAGGAGATGATGGAAAAGATGATTGCCTCGATGTCAACTATCACGAAAAATTCGCAGGACGTTCAGAAGGTCATTAAGGTCATTGACGACATTTCGTTCCAGACGAATTTGCTCGCCTTGAATGCGGCAGTTGAGGCGGCACGAGCCGGTGCACACGGTAAGGGATTTGCTGTGGTTGCCGAAGAAGTCCGTAATCTTGCCTCGCGAAGTGCCAAAGCCGCCGCTGAAACGACGCAGATGATTGAAAATAACAGCAAGCAAATTAACGACGGAGCGGAAATTGCAACGCAAACTGCCGAAACATTGACGACGATAGTCGAGCAGTCGCAAAAGGTTGCGGCACTGGTCAACGAAATTGCCAAAGCAAGCAGTGAACAGGCACTGGGCGTATCACAGGTTGCTCAAGGTTTGCAGCAGATTGATGCGGTAACGCAGCAGAACACGGCGGCTTCGGAAGAGACGGCAAGCGTTTCCAATGAAATGAGCAGTCACGCCAATCGTTTGCAGCAGCTTGTCGGTCAGTTCAAACTGAAAAAGGCGGGGCAGCGGACGGACACGCAGCCGGTCGGACAGCCGCCGAAACGTGAAACGGCTGAAAAACACGAACCGGCAAAGGCGGGGCATACGCCGGTAAAAACGGCAGCCAAGCCCGCACTATCCGCCAAACCGGTTGCTTCTGCGAAGCCCGCAGCACCGAAAGCGGGAGGCGGTACGCCGACTGCTCATCCGTCGGAGCCGGTTACCGGCGACAACTGGGGCGGAGGCGGAAACGCCGAAATCCGCATTGACCTCGACGATAAAGATTTTGGAAAGTATTAACATTTAACATCGTTGCCGGCGGTACTGCGGCTAACGCCTAACCCCTGTACTATTATGCTCGACTTTTTTTCTGCCCGGACACGCAGCGTCAACGGTGAACGTGCGGCTCTCGAATGTATCGAGGTCGCTTTTCCTAACGGAATTCGAAACGATTGCCGCTGTATCGTTTTCAACGTCACTCTCGGTCATAAACCTGACCGGATTGCTGATGTGATGAGCAAAACCTTTCCCGGCGTGCCGATTTACGGTGCTTCCGGCTGTGCCGTTACCGGACGCGAAGGCATCGGCGAATCAATGCACGAACTCGGCATTATGGCAGTTTGCGGACCGGAGAACGAAATTGCGTCCGCCTCCGTCAAAGATATTTACGGCGATAACAGTTACGAAAAAGCTCTCGAACTTGCTAAGGCACTGCATAAGCAGAACACGGCGATTAACTGTATTTATCTTGTCAGTCCGGGCATCGACATTAACAACACGCTTATTCTCAAAGCCTTTGTTGACGTGTTCGGCGAAACCGTAACGATTTTCGGCGGGACATCTTCCGACAATATGCGCGGGGCGTTGAGTTTGCAGTACCATAGCGGCGTGCTTGCCGAACACGATGCGTTCGCTGTTGGTTTTGCCGACCCGACTCTCCGCAGCATCACCCGCGGTACACACGGCTTCGTTGCCTACGGCGACCCGATGATTGCGACCAAAGCCAAAGGACACAGAGTTTTCGAGTTTAACGGTAAAGGTGCCTGGACGGAATTCACACGCCGTCTGGAAAAACCGGTTGAGTCAACTTGCGGCGATACAATTCCCGTCGGAGCGATTGCCGAAGAACTGCCGGCAAAACTTGCCGAAGAATACGGCAGTCCGCATATTCTTCGGGTCGTCACGAAACACGACGGGGAAACACTTCTTTTTCCAACCACCGTTACCGAAGGAACAAAATTCTGGTTGACGACACGCGACGAAAAGGTAATCTTTTCCGAACAGAAACGGACACTGGAATATATGACGGCAGTTATCGGCAGCGGCAAACCGGCGGCAGTATTTCAAACCGACTGCCTCGCACGGGGGCGGTTTCTGTTCAACCGGATTGTTAAGGACGAGATTATTGCGATGATGCAGGCGGCTTTTTCGGTGAACGGCGAAGTGCCGCCGTGGCTCGGCAACTACGGTTTCGGCGAGTACGCCAAACTCGGCGGACTGAATACGTATCATAATTACTCGACGGCACTGCTGGTGTTGTATCGGGGCTGATACGCCATTTTACTCCCGAAAAAATAAAATATGTGCGGAATTGTTGGCTACGCCGGAACACAGAATCCGGTCGATTTTCTGCTTCGCGGTTTACGGATGCTGGAATACCGGGGCTACGACAGTGCCGGTATCGCCGTTCAAGATGACGCAAAAAATTTGCGAATCATCAAAGCCGCCGGACGTATTGATGCGCTCGCACAACTCGTTCGGAACTATCAGCCGCAGGGACAGCCCAAAGGATATACTGGTATCGGACATACCCGCTGGGCAACACACGGATTGCCGACGGCGGAAAATGCGCATCCGCATACCAGTTACGACGGTGCTGTTGCCGTTGTGCATAACGGGGTCATTGAAAATTATCAATCGATTCGGACAACGCTCAAGCAAAAAGGCATCGAGTTCAAAACGCAGACGGATACCGAGTCGATTGCCCATCTGATTGCGTATTATTTGCAGGAAGACAAGAGCGTCCGCACGGCAGACGAATTACACCGCATCGTCCGTTTGGCATTAACGCAGTTGCAAGGCACGTACGGATTAGCGGTTTTGTTCCGAGATTTTCCCGGTATCGTTATCGGAGCGAAACTCGGCAGTCCGCTGATTTTCGGCTGCGGCAGCGGCGAAAATTTTCTGACAAGCGACGCTTCCACGCTTGCCGGTTACACCGATAAAATCATCACGCTTGCCGACCACGAAATCATCGAGATGACGGCGGACGATTACACGTTGCATCACCGCGACGAAGGAATCGTCAACAGGTCGATTGAAGTGTTGGATATTGATGCGGCGCAGACTGACAAAGGCGGCTTTGCGCATTATATGCTCAAAGAGATTTTCGAGCAGCCGGAGGCAATCCGCAATGCAATGCGGGGACGCTTGGATTACGATTCGGCAACAGCCAAATTCGGCGGCTTGAACATTACAGCGCAGCAACTTTTAGCCGTGCGGCGGATTTTAATGACGGCTTGCGGTACGAGTTGGCACGCTTCGCTTGTCGGCGAATATCAAATCGAAATGCTTGCCCGTATTCCTGTTGAAGTTGAATATGCCAGCGAATTACGTTACAGAAATCCGCCTCTTGACCAGGACACGCTGCTCTTTGCGGTTACGCAGAGCGGCGAAACTGCCGACACCGTAGCGGCTTTGCGGGAAATGAAGCGGCGGGGATATACGGCAATGTCGATTTGTAACGTCATCGGTTCTTCGATTGCCCGCGAAGCCGACGGCGGTATTTATTTGCACGCCGGACCGGAAATCAGCGTTGCTTCGACAAAAACGTTCACGTCGCAGTGTACCGTGATGGCACTGCTGGCGTTGTATCTCGGCAGACTGCGGCATCTGAATTTTGAAAACGGACGGCGGATTATTGCCGAGTTGGAACGTCTGCCCGGTCTGATTGAAGCGGCATTGCAGACGAACGATGCGGTCAAAAAGATTGCGCAAAAATATGCGGCGTGTGAAAGTTTTTTGTTCCTTGCGAGGCAGTTTAATTTTCCGGCGGCACTCGAAGGGGCATTGAAGTTAAAAGAAATTAGTTACATTCACGCCGAAGGCTACGCTGCCGGTGAAATGAAACACGGACCGATAGCGTTGATAGACAAAAATACGCCGAGTATTTTTATTGCTCCGAAAAGTTACGTGCTGGACAAGACGATTTCCAATATGCAGGAAATTAAAGCGCGGGGCGGTCCCGTTGTTGCTTTGACAACCGAAGGCGATAAGGAAACGCCGGAGTTAGCGGACGACGTGATTGCTTTGCCGGAAGCGGCAGATTTTTTGCAGCCGATTATCTATAATATACCGCTGCAATTATTGGCGTATCACGTTGCCGTTGAGCGGGGCTGCGATGTTGACAGACCGCGAAATCTGGCAAAAAGCGTTACGGTGGAATAGTTTTTTGCACTTCAGAGCAAACGTCAGAGCCGCCATCGTAAGATGGCGATAAACATAAACCGCAATCTTACGTTCGCGGCTCTGATGTCCTTTTTACTGTCCGCTAACTAGGGACACGCGCACGCCCAAGCGGTAGCTCGGGTGGACAGGCGCGCTGCTGAGCCGAATCGCCGACCGGCAATGACTCGCGAAGTCGAACCAACTGCCGCCGCGGTACACACGGTCACTGCCGGACGAAGCACCTATAGGGTCGGTTACGCTACCCGTAGGATAATATCTGTACCAATCGTTACACCACTCCCATACGTTGCCGTGCATATCGTACAATCCCCAAGCATTCGCCTGCTTCGTACCAACCTTGTGCGTTGTATTGCCGCTATTACTGTTATACCACGCCACCTTGTCCAAATCACCCGCATAAGCACCGGTCGTCCCTGACCGGCAAGCATATTCCCACTGCGCCTCCGTCGGTAACGAAAACTTGTAGCCTTTCGGTGCAGCACCCAGTGCGTTTAATTTCTTCACAAACTCCTGGCAAGCATCCCACGATACTTTTTCCACAGGTAATTTTTCTCCTTTGAAATTACTCGGATTATTTCCCATTATCGACTCCCACTGTGCCTGCGTTACCTCCGTTTCGCCCATCCAGAAACCTTGCGACAACGTTACCGGATGCAGTTGTTCGTCATTCCCTCTGCCCGCTTCCGATAACGGCGAACCCATCGTGAACGCTCCTGCCGGACAATAATGGAAACGCCATTTCACGTTTTTAGTCGTCAACTCCAACAGGTCGCCCGCTTTGGAATCGACATCTTTTTTCGTAATCTCTTCGCCTTTACAATGGAGAGCAGCGAAGAGCGGCAGGAGTATCATTCCTGCAAAGATAAGCGGCAAAGCAGATGTTCGCCCGTTGTTGTCTCTGTGAAGCATTCTTGTTTTCATCTTATTCTCCGTTAGGGGTTGGCAGCGCAAGCGTACGCTGATATTTTAACACTTCAGAGTTGCTAACGCAAGTTAGCAACTCTGAAGATTCGTCAACGGGGGGTACATTTTCAAACCAAAAACAGTATAATACGGTCTAATATGCACGGAACATTTGAAGATATTTTAACGGCAAAGCACATCGTTTCTGCCGAACAGTTGGAACAAATCAAACGCTATGCCGAAAATGTCGGTATTGATTTGCACGAAGCCGTTTTGCAGCAGCGGAACACAATGGCACAGGGAGCCGCTGCCGATACCGTGATGCTGGCTTATAGCGAATCCGTCGGATTGCCGTTTGTGCATATCGGCGATATGACGGTCGATGAAAATGTTACAACACAGGTCAATGCGAAAACTGCCCGGCATTACGGTATCGTTCCGTTTGCCGTCAATGCCGGTTTCGTTCAGGTGTTTGCGTGCAAACCGATATTACCGGATGCCGAAGAAGCATTAAAAGCCGTTTTTAATTTGCCGGTCAAATGTCTGCTGTGTCTGCCGAATGAACTCAATGCTGCTGTTACGCAATACTTTCCGCAAGGCAACACCGCAGCCGCTCAAACGAGTTCTGCCGCTCCGACGAAATCTCGTCATAACAAGCCGGAAACGCAGAAACCGCTGTCAGACGAAGAGACTCGCAGCCGGTTGTTGAGCAGTATCGTTGCTTTTAATTTTTCGGTATTTTTTATTTGTACAACGCTTTACTATTTGCAAATTCCGAGAGGGCTGCACAATACGCCGTATCAGTTTCCGGTACTGGCGTTGTGCGGCATCATCGGCGGAAGTGTTGCGGCGTTCATCACGTGGAAAAAATTAAGCGTTCCGCGGAAATGAAAGAGGAATGTCCGGTATTTGACAAACCGTGCGCTGCGGGGTACAATACCATCGTCTATGATGGTATATCCTTGAAAATCCTGAAGAAATCCCGTGAAAATCTTACGCTATCCGCATCCGGCTCTGCGTTATAAATGCAAGCCGATTCAACGAATCAATCAGGAACTGCGGGACATTACCGCAGAAATGTTTGAAACAATGTACGCCAGCGAAGGAGTCGGGCTGGCAGCCAATCAAGTTGGTCTGCCGCTGCAAATGTTCGTGGTGAACGCGACCGGCGATAAAGAGAAAAAAGAAGAGGAATACGTTTTCATCAATCCCGTCATTCTCAAAAAAAACGGCAACGCAACCGATAACGAAGGCTGTTTGAGTTTTCCTGAAATTCACGCCGACGTTGTCCGCAGCGAAACGATTGATGTTGAAGCCGTTTCGCTGACCGGTGAAGTACATCGTTTTCAATGGAACGGCAGACCGGCGAGAATAGTTCAGCACGAATTCGACCATCTGCTCGGCATCGGTTTTACCGACCGTTTGTCGGCAGCGGCTTCCGCAGCGGTCAGCGAAAGTCTGGACGTACTGCAAAGCGTCTTTGACAGCGAACGCCGCGTCGGTGCTGTACCTGATGATGAAACCATCTTCAGGGAACTCAAAGTTTGGGAGCAGAAGTTCTGTTAGGGCGTGTTGACTCTAATCTTGACAGATTTTTTTGCAATGCTTGTTATCCGTTATGAACTTGGCACAAAGCGAATACGATAAGATCAAACACCTCTTACCGAAGCAGCGCGGCAGCGTAGTCATCAATCTTTAACCTTCCTGCAAGCCCTTGCCTATATGAACAAGCACGGCTGTTCTTGGCGGGGACTGCCGACCAACTTCGGCAACTGGGATACCGTGTACCAACGTTTCCGGCGTTGGACAACGAAAGGAGTTTTCGAACGTATTGAGAGTTACTTGCAGTCGCAAGAAAATACAAGATGAAGCCGGTGGTGTCTCCGAAGAAGAATCGTAGATGGAAGTGGAGGTATGATAAGGAGTTGTACAAACACCGCAACATAGTAGAACGTTACTTCCGTCAAATAAAGGAGTTCCGGCGGGTATGTACCCGATACGATAAGTTAGACGAAACTTACAACGCCTTCATCGTACTCGCTAACATCGCTATTTATCGGAGAAATTAGAGTCAACACACCCTAGACGGTGTTGTCGTCTTTTCGGCAAGAGAAGATGACGAAGCGCAAAGTGAAACCGTTTGGCGGCAGGCAAACCGCTATCACGTTCCCCGTATCGCCTTCATCAATTTTCAATCGTAAATTTTGCCGAGCGTTCCAATTCAATGCTGTTGTAATCTATTTCGTCCGTGAAGCGGAATTGCCAAAGCGAAAAACAATCACTCCGCCTTTCAAAAAACAACGTTTTGACCGGTTTTTTCGTGTGCTGCTGCCATTGACGGAACGGATAAAAAAGTTGACGGATTATCGTGTTCGTGGTACGCGAATTTTTCGCCTCGACCAGTACAATCTGGTTACGTCCTTCATATCCTGCATCGACTTCTGTCTGAACACTCTTTGCCGTTAAATTCCATTTGCCGACACGAAACAAAAACTCCGGCGTATATTTTCGTCCCCGAATTGTCAAAACAAGCGAATCGTCCTCTGCAAATGTTCGGATTAAACTTGCAGCGTATGCAAAATCAAGATGCTGCATTTCTGAATCGCCGATTTGTGAAGTGTCCGGTACAAAACCTAACTTTGAGCGGTAAATCTTTATCTCTTTGTCAATCGGCGGAATGTCGATATAGCCCTCACCCTTGACGATTACGAATTTTCCATTATGTATCGGCAAGATAAATAATCCATTATCAATAAACTCTTTCGGTCTATCCTCTCGGCTGTCTTGTTTGCATAATACTCGGACTTCCCGCTCGCCGGTACGCGTAAAATGAGCAGTTGCCTGTTTAATT
>JAITQJ010000288.1 GCA_031288955.1 Planctomycetaceae bacterium
ATTGCGGAAGATGTGCGTAAAGCCGGTGCGGAAGCGGCTGTTTTCACCGCCGATTTTTCGCACCCCAGAAGTGCCGACAATCTGTACCGGCAAGTTTGTAAGCGGGTCGAACGGATTGACGGTCTGGTGAACGCCGCCGGTGCTGATTTGATGTCGCCGTCCGTGCGTTCAATGTCTTTTGAGGAAAAGTTGCGGCTCCTTTGGCAAATCGATGTTGCCGTTCCGGTACAACTGTCCCGGATGATTGCCCGGCAGAACGGAGGTAAAAACGCCGGTAAAAATACAAATACCTGCGGCAGTTCAAAGCGGACGCTGATTGTGTTTTTTTCCTGGAGCGGTGCTGATTACGGCTGGCAGGGAGAGGCAGCGGAACTTTACGGTACAGCGAAAGGAGCGTTGCAGGGATTTAGCCGGTCATTTGCCCAGACCGTGAGTCCAGACGTTCGGGTTTGTTGTTTGTCCCTCGGCTGGATTAAAACACGTTGGGGAGAATCGCTGCCGTTGGATAAAGAGAAACATTACGCTGCCGATTCGCTGTTAAACCGCTGGGGAACGCCGGAAGAAATTGCTGCAACGGTACGCTTTCTTGCCGACGATGCGTCATCGCTGCTGGACGGCTGCCGCCTCTATCTGGACGGGGGAAAATCATTTATACCCGGATAAACACCATCGGCGAGAGCAAACGGATAATACGTTTACGTTCAAGGACGTTCAGAGCCGTCACTATTTGATGCAGTTCCAAACCGGACTGCAAAACAATGCTCTCCAAACTCGTTGCTTCCGTTGAAATGCTGTGCAGCACGCGCTCTTCGGTATCGTTCAGTGAGACCTCGTTCGGGTGCCGCAATGCTTTGGAATGTACCGGAAATAACACTGGTTGAGGCAGCGGTCCGAGGACGTTCACAATGTCGTCAGCCGATTCAGTAAGAAACGCTCCGTCGCGTATCAACTGATGGCAGCCCTGCGAAACCGGTGAGTCAATACGCCCTGGTACGGCAAACAGGTCTCGTCCTTGTTCTCCGGCAAGCCGCGCCGAAATCATCGCACCGCTTCGCAAAGGGGATTCGATAATCAGCACGCCGAGCGACAGTCCGCTGACAATCCGGTTGCGCTGCGGAAACGTCCAATTTGCCGGATGCTGCAACGGCGGGTATTCACTCAAAACAGCCCCGCCGGAATCTGCAATTTCTGCCGCAAGGTCAACGTGTTCCGGCGGATAAATCCGGCTAACACCGCTGCCTAACACTGCCAGCGTTCGTCCGCCGGACTTCAACGCACTACGGTGTGCAATGCTGTCAATACCTAACGCCAAGCCGCTGATAATGGTGAAACCGTTCGACACCAACGCCGCCGTCAAACGTTCGGTTTGCCGTCTGCCGTAAGGACTGCAATGCCGGGTACCGATGACGGCGAGTGAAAACGCATCTTGCGGCAGAATACTGCCTTTGACGTACAAAATCGGCGGCGGGTCGATAATAGAGCGGAGTTGCGGAGGATACCGTTTGTCGTTCAGCGGAATAATACTGATATGTTCGCGTTCGCAATAGGCAACAACAGCGGCGGGGTCGATTGTTTTTCGGGCAGCGGCGAGGTTAGCGGCGGTTTCCGGTTTCAGGAATTCATAACCGGTCAAATCGCTTCGGGCGGCGTTTAGGATGGCGGATGCCGAACCGAAACGTTCCAGAAGCAGCCGGTACGTTCGCGCCCCGATACCTTCAACCAGGGACAGGACAATCCCGTCTAAAAGTTCTGTGTCAGGAGACATAATAGGTGATAATACCACAAACCATATACCAGAGACATTGCATTGTCATTCTTTCACCTGAAACCGATGCACACCTGTACCGACACTTACCGGTTCTCTGTCCGGCAAAATCACCGTTGCAGTTGAATTCGCCGGAACAGTTACATTCAACGTTACACTATCACCGCCCCGTTCCCAACGGCTTACGATTTTTCCGTAAGGCGACTCTACTGACGCTTCCGCCCAATCACATTCTTTCACAAATTGCGGTCTGATAATGAACGACTTATAACCCGGATGAGCATAATCCGGCAGAATACCGCAAAGTCCCTTCACAAACCAGCCGGCAATGCCCGTGTAACACGTGTGAATCCGGCTCGGAACGTCAATTTCCCAGTATTCGGGCCACGTCGTTTCGCCCATCTTGACGAAATAACCGAAGCCCGGCTTTTCCGTGCGGTTTAGGATTTGCGCTGTCAAAGCGGAAACCGCCGTTACCTCATCACGAGGCGGATTCGCAAGATACGGTATCAGCACCGGCAAACCGGAACTGCCCATATCAAAGTATTGCCGCTTCTGCATATCCGCACTTAATTTTTCCAAAACCGAAGCACGCAGCGTTCCCGGAACTATGTCGGCTGACAACGCAAATGCCTGCTGAACCTGCGTCCCCTTGCTGTACATTCCTGTTTCGTTATTGTAAAACGTCTGATGAATGTTCCGTCTCAATATGTCCAGCCGCTTGCCGTACAATTCGGCATCTTCGGGATGATTTAATATCCCGGCAATCCTGATAAACGATTCCAAATTCATCGCATAGACGCAGTTATTAAAATACTGTGCTTCGGGACTGTCGCCGGTTTCCTTTCGACCGCCCGGTGCCGCCCAATCGCCGAGAAACCACCATTTCCCCTTGTACGGTATTACTAAACCGTCTTTGGAATTCGTATGGAGAAAATCGAGCCACTTCTTTGCTGACGGATAAATCAATTCGATGACCGTCTTGTCGGCGAAGTTAACGTAATGTTCCCAGGCGACATTCAAACCTCCGCTGCTCCACATCGGTCCGCCGTAATGCGGTCCGAACTGCGGAGCCGTATGATTGACCCAGCCGTTGGGTTCCTGAACGTCTATCCAGTCCTGCACGATTTTTTTATAAAACGACCCCGTTTCGTATGCCGGAAAACCGATGCCCCACGATGTTGCCGTTGCGACTTCGCCGTACCCCATTCGTTCACGATGCGGACAGTCCATCGTAAAACCTTCGGGGGTGCAGGCACGGAATGTCCACAAATCCGTTTCGTAAATCTTGTTGTAAATTTCATTGGACGAGGAAAAATATCCCGTCCGTTTCAAATCGGTTGCCAATGCGAAGCCGGTGATGTCGTCCAATTCCGGCTTCTTTTTCAAGCCCTCAATGGTAACAAACCGACCGGCAGCGTAATTGAATTTGTTACAAAAAGTCTCTTTTTCTTTTCCGGCAGCAATATAAATACTCTTCTGGTCAAAATCGCAGACGGTCTTTTCGTCATCGGCGGTTAAAATGTTCACCGTCTCGCCCGCCGCTAAACCGCTCATATCGACTTTTACCCAGCCGGTAAAGTTTTTCGCAAACTCGATTTTATAAGGATTTTCACCGGTAATTTTCACCGGCTTGTACGTTTCGATAATCCGTGTCGGGGCGATAATGGAGTGTGAAATCAGTTTCGTGTTAAACTCAACGGTTTTCGGCTTGTCCCAACTTGAATCGTCGAAGTTTAATGCGTTCCAGCCGGGTTGAGCGTTTCGGGCATCAATTTTTTCGCCGCCGTTTTTAGTCCAAATGGGAGTGCGGCGGGTGTTCTCGTAATTGCTGACCGCACACTTCCACGTGTCATCGGACTTCACTAAATCCGATTGAACGCGGAATATGAACGGCAACTTCATTGTTTCGTTTGCCGCCCAGCCGGAGGCAGCCCAAACGGCTATCACATTTTCGCCGTTTTGTAACAGTTGCGCTGCGTCGTAAGTGACGTAAAATGTTCTGTCCTTGAAACGTGTCAAAACCGGTGCGAGAACGCGGTCATCTGCTTTTTTGCCGTTGATATAAAGTTCGTGATAGCCGACAGACGCAACGTGAATCAGCGTTGATTGCGGGTTATTGACGTTGAATTTCTTTCGGAACCAGACGGCTTTTTCTTCCGGTGCGGTCGGATGTTTCAGCCATTGTGAAACGTGCCATTCTTTTTCGTCAAGAATTCCTGTTACGAAAGTTGCCGGTTCACTCCATTCGGACGCATTGCCGTCCTTGCTGAAAACCTGAACTTTCCAGATATATTTCGTGTTTGATTTTAATTTTCCTCCGAAAGGAACGAGAAAAGACTGCGGCGATTCGATTTTACCGCTGTCCCGGACAACGGTATCACCGTCTTTGACAATGAAATGATATGCCGTTTGCGTTTCGGCGGTTTGCCACGAAAAACGCGGAGCGGGATTATCTATTCCCAGCGGGTTGGTTTGGTATTCCGTTTGCAGATTCAGCGGAGTGAAGGCGAACGTCAACGGTGTCAGCGTCCAAAAGACGAGCGGCAGAAAAAGGAGGCGGAGCATAGCAGAAGTCCTATATGTTCTGCCGGATTCTACCAAAAAGATACCGCCGTTTCAAGTTGCTGTAAAAGAAAGACCATCGGCTTGTTCCGCTTCGGCAAAGAGTGTGTCGTCAGGTACATCGCTGGCGGAAACCATTCGGAAACGAAGCCAGTGCGTCAGCGACAGCCGGGAAATGCTGCCGACCAGCACTTGCTTGTTCATTATTAAAATATGCTGCACCGATGTACGGACGAAAAAATTGAATATCGTTTGAATCGGCGTGTCTGCCGGATACGATACGGCGTTCGGCGCAACCAAGCCTAATATCGGACGGTTCATATACACTTTGTTGCCGAGAATCGCTAATATATTCCGCAGCGAAATCGTGCCGAGAAATACATCGGCTTCCGAAAATACCGGCAGCGTGTCGCACTGTGTTTTCAGCATTGCATCAAGTACCATCAAAGCCGTATCGCTTTCGCTTACAGACACCGGAAACGGGACGGCAACTTCACCGGCATCAACACCGCTGCAAATTCGGCATATGAGATTGCCTGACGGCAGCGGATTCCCCTCTTCGGCAATACTTTCGCTGTAACGAATAACCCGGTTGCGTCCCCGCTCCTTGGCTTGCAGCAGTGCCGCATCAGCCCGGTCAATCAGTTGTTCCAGCGATTCCGCCGAATCGCTGCGTTCGGCAACGCCGAAACTTATCGTAATCGGCACTTCAAAGTTCCGCCGCCGTATCGGATTGTCCTCGAACTGCTGCCGAAGCCGGTCTGCCCATTCAAATGCCATCTGTTCGCTGCACCCTGGTAAAAGGGCAACGAACTCTTCACCGCCGTACCGGCACAGCAAGTCGGTTGAACGGGAATAATTCCGCATTGCATCGGCAATTTCCTTCAGCACAAGGTCGCCGGCAGAATGTCCGTAAATGTCGTTGATGCGTTTGAAAAAGTCGCAGTCGAGCATAACGCAGGAAATCGGCGACTTATTTTTTCCGGCACGGTCCCACATCGACACGGCACCGCTGAAAAAGGAAATCCGGTTGAGTAATGCCGTTAAGAAATCGTATTTAGCGGCAAATTCCAGCGAGGTTTCCAGTTGCCGAATCCGCCGGGCGGCATTCATTCGGGCTTGTAGTTCCATCCGCAAATCAGAAAGCGACGAAACAGATTTTTCGATAAAATCATCAACGCCGGATTCGAGACCTTCGACGAGCAAACTTCTGTTCGACTGATTGGTCATCAGCAGAATGTACGAATAATGCGGCAGCACTTTTCGGGCGTGCAACTGCCGAACGCGCCGGGTCAGTTCGAGACCGTCGAGACACGGCATTATCGAGTCTGTGATAAGAACATCGGGACATTCCTGCAACACCATTTGCAGGGCTTGATTACCGTCCGAGGCGGTACGGATTTTATGCCGGCTCTGTTCCAACAAATGCGACAGCAGTGAAACAATAGCGGGGTCGTCATCAACGATTAAAACGTCTGAAATCGAATTTTCTTCAGTTGAACGCATAAAATAATCAGACCGGCAACGCCCTGATTATAACATATTATTTAATTTGTCAACAGTTTACGCGATTGTAAAACAGTGTTGCCATATCCGTCTGCGCAGATTATACTCCACTCCTAATGCGTTCGATAGCCATAATGAATCAAAAGGGCGGAATCGGGAAAACGACAACTGCCGTCAACGTGAGTGCCGCTCTGGCTGATGCCGCTGTAGATGCCTAACAACGCAAACAAAATGCTTTACACTGACAACAACGGGCGAACATCTGCTTTGCCGTTTATCGTTGCAGGAATGATACTCCTGTTGATATGTGCTGCGGGCTGTGGAGGCGGAGGGACTGCGAAAAAAGAGGCTGAATCCAAGACGAGCGAATTGTTGGAGTTGACGATTGAGGACGTGAAGTTTCGTTTCCGTTGGTGTCCGGCAGGAACGTTTGAGATGGGTTCTCGGAAGCAAAAAGAAGGAATAGCGAACAACTCCATCTGGTTACGTTGACGCAGAGTTTCTGGATGGGCGAAACGGAAATAACGCAGGAACAGTGGGAGGCAATAAGGGGAAATAATCCGAGTAGTTTCAAAGGAGCGAAGTTACCGGTGGAACAGATATATTAGGAAGTTTGGGAGTTTGTGAAGAAATTAAACGCACTTGGCACTGCGCCGAAAGGTTACAAGTTTGCGTTGCCGACGGAGGCACAATGGGAATATGCTTGCCGGGCGGGCAGCACGACGGCATATTGTTTCGGCGATTCGGCAGATTTGCTTGACGCATATTGCTGGTATCGCAGTAATAGCGGTAATACAACGCATCAAGTCGGCACAACAAAAGCAAACGCTTGGAACTTGTATGATATGCACGGCAACGTGTATGAATGGTGTAATGATTTGTACGGAGATTATCCTGCGGGTAACGTAACCAACCCCGTAGGTCCTTCGTTCGGCGGTATTCGCGTGTACCGCGGCGGCAGTTGGTGCCTCAGCGCGCAGGACTGCCGGTCGGCGCGTCGGAACAACGACACATCTGACGGCACGTTAACGTTCTTCGGCGTGCGAGTTTCCCTAGTTAGCGTCGAATAAAAAGGGGACATCAGAGTTGCTAACCCGTAGTGATAAAAGTCAAGCCGCACGGAAAAGCCATACGGCTGTATCAGAAATTTATAAACCGATGATGAGCGATATTTTTCCCAACAGTTTTCTTGATACAAAAATAATTCCCATACAGCACAAAATAGTCAATGCAATGATGTAAAGCGAGGAAAGCGGCGGAAAATCCCGTAACAGCGAAGGCACGACCGGCAATGAATTCAGAACACTTTTAACCAAACTATGAATCAGAAAAATGCCGAACGAATAATTCCC
>JAITQJ010000279.1 GCA_031288955.1 Planctomycetaceae bacterium
CGTACAGTGAGAAATTGGAGGCGGTTCAGATAACTATCCGCTGTTTTGACCCGAAGAGCCGGCAAATCAAACAGGTGCAGGTTGTTCACCGCTTTGAGGATTAGGAAGCACGGGAAGCAGCCGGCTATAAAAAAAAGATGATTTTACTTTCCGCCGGGAGCGTTCTGGTACTCGGCAAGCGAATCCCGGTAATCCCTGCTCCCGCGCTGCTCTTTATCGGCATAATGGATGCCGGTAACAAGACCGATACGCAGCACCTGTCCGGCAGAATCAGCGAAAAGAAGATGCGGTTTTAACGGCAGCGTTCCCGCCGCTAAAACCGTACCTAACACGGCACCATTTTGCAGTGTTTGCTGTAAAAATTTCCTGCGCTGCATTTTACCTTGCCGCAATGTTTGGTTTCGGTTGTAACTTGACCGGCATCGTATCGCTTCGGGCTTCGTCAAACGTCAACGCAGGACGGTAATCCAATTCGTTCTTAAACTTCTCGTGCTTCCTGCCCCAATAGGACGGATGAAACTGGCAGTTAATATCAAGCCAATTCGCTACCGTCAACTTTTCATTGCCGGATAACTTCACGTCTTTGTGTCCCTCCGACAACGCTTTGGCGTAATCGTTGACTGCCTTATTGTCCCAAGCCGTTTGCTGATTTGCCGCCGTTAAAATTCCCAGCATTACCGCCAGCGGACTCGACAACGCTCCCGTCTTGTACGGTGCAATGTACTCAATCTTGTTGGACGCATTGTTTTCGTCCCGCTCGTGCCGGTTGCCGAGCAAGTTTTTCTGCTGTGCCAATTTCATCAGCGATTCGTATGAAACACTGTACACGCCTTTGGGAGTGCCGAGCAGATTCAGTTTCGCCGCTGCGGCATCTTTGCCGGCCGGGTTATGACACTCAACACAATGTTTATCCAAAATCGGCTGAATTTGCCGGTCATAATCGAACACGATTTCACCGCTGTTCTGCGCCGGTTGCGGCATCGGAACGGACGGCGGACGTTTCAGACTTTTCGGTACGGCACTCCGCTGGGCGGTTGCGGACATATCCGGCGTTTCGTGGCAGCCGACACAACTGCGTGTCTCACCCGGATTATAATTCACGTAAGTCCGTTCCGTTTGAATTGCATTGTAATCCTTATCAAGTGCCTGAAAATAAATCGGACGGTTTGCCGGTACAAGGAACTGCGCACTGCCGTCTTCTTCGACCGGTACAATCCCGTACTGCACTTTCGGACTTAAAAAGCCGTTTCCGATAGCACTACCCGCCATTCCCCAATTATCTTCACCGTATTTTTTCCGGTTATTCCACGGACGGGGCAACTGTTCCAGAACCCGCAGATACTTGACTTCGCCGCGTTTGACGTTGTCCATTCCGACATAAACATCGGTTACGATGCACTTTGCCAACCCCTTGGCGGCAAGTTCCTTATCAATAGTCATTCCCGTCAGAACCGGCGGTCTTTCACGCGGAACCAGCGGATACGGTGTCCAGAGCGAAACCGTCGGGTCTTTGAGGAGCAGCATTTCTTTCCCGCTGCCGTCAAGAAGCGACAAATCGTAACCGCTTAACTCCGACCACGGCAAGCCTTTCGATTTATGCGAAACGATAAACAATTCAGACGAAACCGGATACGGATTACGGAATAACCGCCCCTGTTTTCCGGTTTTATCGTGAAAATATTTGCCGTCTGCACCTTTGAAATGAAAACCGTCGTGCGCAAAAGCGGCAATTTCGCTGCTGACATATTTCATCGTTTCAGGACTGCGGATACTTTTCGTTGTATCAACTTCGATAATCGTCCCGACAGTGCTGTTGAGCCAATGCGAGCAGCCGGTCATCACAATTTTATTCGGTTCACCCGGTATCTGCCGAGCGTGAACCATTGTTTCGGGGAATGTTATCGTGTTGCCGTAAACTTCCGCTGAACCCGTTCCGTCAGGGTTCATACTCCATAGCGATTTCACGTTTCCTGCCGCTTTATCCACGTACTCCCAGCGGGAATAGAGAATTCGCCCGTCCTGCATAACGGACGGCTTCGCTTCACTCAATGGACTTACCGTCAGCGGCTTCATCTCCAAGCCGTCGCCGTTCATCCGGTACATATTCCGAACAGTAAAACCGCCGTTACCGTTGCAGAGAACGATATACCGGCAGCGTGTTGTTGTGAACGCAATTCCGCCGTCAGGTAAATAACACGGGTCCATATCGTCTGTTCCGCAGGCGTACCCCAGTTGCGTCATTTTCGTACGTTCGGCTTCGTCTTTTTCGGGGAATGTCAGTTGCCGTAAGCCGCTGCCGTCAACGTTGATTTCGTAAATCCGGTAGCCTTCGTTTTTTGATTTTTTGAAATCGAATACGATTTTCTTTGCGTCAAACGAAACGTCAAACCAGCCGACAACACCGTCTTTGGTGAACTCCGGTACAATTTCGCGGACTTTGCCGGTTTTCAGGTTGAGAACGCACAATCCGCCGCCGGGTGTCCACAGACTATCTACGTATTCGGTATAGGTGTGCGAACTCGTGTATGTGTTGCGGCGAATAAAAACAATTTCTTCAATTCCTTTGTCGAGCAGTTGCTTGGCGGCATCGGCATTAAACTGCACATCTGCTTCGGTAACGGACGGAACCGGATTGATAGTAAGAGGTTCCGGTATGTGTCCAGGTTTGACCTGATTGGATTTGAGAGCATTTTTTTTGTACGCTGATTCAGCGGGAAACGGAACGGAATCGTTGCGGACCTGAAAGATGACCGTTCCGCGGTCGGCATCGGAGTCGAGACCGACTTTGGTTTCCAGCCGGGTATATTTTCCTCCCAACTTGAAGTGGAGAATGGACGGAGCGTGTGCCCAAAAGCCGAAACTGAATTTTTCGCCGGCAATGTTCAGTGCCTCGTTTTTGTGATTTTTGTCAACGATGGGCGTTCCGAATCCGGTTTTAGCGGACTCCGGTTTGAGTGTTGTGAGCCGGACGGCATTCCCGTTTTTGTCGAACAAAGTCGGTTCAGCCCAAACGGCTTGGTCGAAATCGTAAGAATCGCCGGCGTAATCGGCAACGAGATAGAGGTCATCCGCCCCGTTGAGTTCGACCCGCAGCGTTTTGGCTTTGGTCGTTTTGACAACCTTTTCGGTTGTAACGGGCGTAAAAGCGGCGGCAAACGCGTTTGCCGACATTAGACCGCACAAGCACAGGAGAGCAACACAAGTTCTCATCATTCTATCCCTCGTATTTATTGTTATAGCAACGTCTGTGCGTGATTATACAATAAACCGGACAGCAAGTCAACAAAAAGATCGTTTGACCGGCAGACTTTGGACGCGGTACACTCCAACCGCCTCCGATGTATCGTCTTTCAGGTTATAAAGTTCATACTTGTCCGTCAAATTGCTTGCTTGTTTCGCCGGACAGTGCGAAAATACACCGCCGATTATTTGCCCTGCATTATGAAGTTGATGATTTGTTGATGATTCCAATTCCTGATAACATCAACGGTCGTTTGAACAGATTTGCCGCCGGCAGTCAGAATAATTGCATTTTTTGCCAAAGGTATTCCAGATTTGTCTGTTACAGAAATCGTGTAATTTCCAAGCGTCTTGTCCGCCGAAGCATCGGCTTTCGACTTCATCAAATACAATGACTTGTTCTGGTTCAATGCTTCCTCAATCCTGCCCTTCAGATTTTTCAAATCGACCCCGTATTGTGTTTCAACCGTCAGCGAATACCGGTTTTTCTGCATATCCGAGGTACTCAAAAAGCCTGTCGAATATTTTAGTTGCCGGGCATCTAAACCGGGAGCAATCTTATCTAAAACGCCTTGCACTGTTGTTAAAAAAGTTTTGCGGTCGGATAAACTCATTCCGCCCAAGCCGAGTGCATCCGTATATTTGATTTCCGGTTCGTATGTCTGACCGAGAACGAAATCATCTAATCCGCCGGGACCGTAACTCACACTTTTATATTTTCCCGGCACATAAACGGCATAACCGTATTCGTCAATTTCCTGATGTATCAGACCGTACTCGTTTTGCTTTTCGGCAGGTGTTGTCTTTTCCGATTCATACATTTGCAGAACATCGTGTCCGATAAGTGCCTCGGCACCGTATGCAATCGCCCAGCCGGTCGCGTCAGCAGGATTACACCAATTAACAAGAAGAGGATAAAAATTCGGAAAACCAGAAAACCCGCGGTTACGACCTTCATTGATTAGAAAAGCCATTTTTTTTGTGATACTCTGACTCCTCTTCGTAACTTTCGCGGCTAATGTCTATTCCTAATTCTAACGCCAGTTTCGCGTATGCGGCTGACTCTTTCGCTGTTTTCATCATTTCAACAGCATTTTCGGTCATCTTTCTTGTATCTTCTTCCGTTGCATTAGCAGGCTGCGATAAGACATTACCGGCATTATCAAATATCCAGACCCCTTGCTTGCCGGATATGTGGCAACCGGCATTTAGCCGCGGCAAATCAATACACGACTCGTAGGTGTCCTCATATTTATTTTGCGAGTCCGCCGTTTCGGTATTTGTACCGGCGGTGTTTGCTGCCGATGCCGAACTCGTTACAGGCGTTTTATTGTAGGAAGGTGTAGAGTATGTATCTGTCGGCAGAGCAGTCATCGTAAGGTACAGTTAGCGGCAGCGGGAACGGAACTCACATTCTCTATAAGTGTCGCATAAATGCTTGCGAAGCACACCGTTAAACTTTGCCAGCCGCACCGTGACCGCGTTTACCCCGTACTCGCTTCGCTCCAAAGTAACTTTCATCGAGTTCAAACTCACCTATCTCTTGCTGATGTTCTTTCAATGTCTGTGCAAATATCCGCTCACGAATATCCTTGTAATAGGAATTGATGGTGTTGCGGCTAACGCCAATCAACCCCGATGCAGACACCGCCGTTACTTCTTCGCAAAAGCACTTAATATCTGCACCGTTTTTTTATCGCTTAACCTGTGATAACGCATACTCTTACTACATATCTATACAAGAGATGCTAGGCAAGAGTCTAATCATTATCAACAGCCAAGTCATAAGTGCAACACCCGGTATAAGCAGTAGTACCAAGAGTGTTCTTACAGCAATAGACTTGTTCGGCAACCGAAAGATAGACAAACTGCGTGAACCTAACAAAATAAAACATAGGCTTTTACAAAGTTTTTGTCCAAAATTCGGCAGTTACCGAACAAGTGGTTCGACAACGATAAGACGTTTGGATGGACGGTTATCGACATCCAGCAAAAATGATCCTATCGTTTATGTCTGTGTTTTTATTGACGTTGAAGATCCTGACTTAAAAAAGTTCCGCCAGTCAATGAAATGACAGCGAAATGAT
The DNA here is from genome assembly GCA_031288955.1 of Planctomycetaceae bacterium. Lineage (GTDB taxonomy): Bacteria > Planctomycetota > Planctomycetia > Pirellulales > Thermoguttaceae > WRKP01. The sequence continues at coordinate 5,328 of JAITQJ010000279.1, forward strand.
TGGTAGAAATTGAGGTCAAGGAATGGAAAATTATCAGAGCCGCTATCGCAAGATAGCGGTGTTTTGTTTTAACCGCCTGAACCGATTAGGCTCACTAATTTTCTTGCCGCCGAGTTCATCGGCAGTTAACTTTGCGGGTGACGTGCGGAAAAACGTTTACGGCTGTTGACAAATGCCGGCAAAACGGCGAGAATGGAACGCTGATAGACCATTTTCAATTCAATATGAAACGCCGCGTTGTTATTACCGGTATCGGACTCGTAACGCCGATGGGACACCAAATCGAAACCGTTTGGCAAAAAATGCTCAACGGCGAATCCGGTGTCGGATATATCACACTCTTCGATGCGTCGTCATTTCCAACAAAAATCGCCGCCGAAGTAAAAAACTTCGATATGTCCGTTATCGGCGAAGACCCCAAACGTTGGGAAAAACAAGACCGTCATACACGTTTTGCCCTCGGTGCGGGCTTCTTCGCTATGACCGATGCCGGTCTCTGGGATGCCGGTAAGAAAACGAAAGCGTTCCAATATGATTCCGAACGTATCGGCGTTTACACCGGTGCCGGTGAAGGGCAGCAAGATTTCGATTCATTTGCCGAAATGACACTCGCCGCCATCGATTACAAGTCTGACGGCAAGTTCGATATGGGGAAGTTCATTGCCAAAGGTGTCGAAATTCTCGACCCGATTGAAGAATTAGAACAGGAACCGAATATGCCGGCGGCACATTTGGCGGCAATGTTTCAGTCATTCGGACCAAACGTCAACTGTTTGACGGCTTGTGCGGCAAGTTCGCAGGCGGTCGGTGAAGCAGCACAAATAATTAAAAACGATGAAGCCGACATAATGATAGCAGGCGGGGCGCATTCGATGATCCATCCGTTCGGCGTTACCGGTTTCAATCTTCTGACAGCATTAAGCACGAACAACGGCAATCCGCAGGGAGCATCGAAGCCTTTCGACAAAGAGCGGGACGGATTCATTCTCGGCGAAGGAGCGGCGGTCGTGATTCTCGAAGAATTAGAACACGCCAAAAAACGAGGGGCAAAGATTTATGCGGAACTTGCCGGTTATGGAGCAACAAGTGATGCGTTCCGCATTACGGACATTCATCCTGACGGACGCGGGGCAATCGGCTGCATCAAAAAGGCGATGGAAGATGCCGGTCTGTCGCCGGACGAAGTCGATTACATCAATGCACACGGCACGAGTACGGGTGTCAATGACCGGATAGAGACGCTGGCGATAAAAAAAGTATTCGGCGAGCGGGCATATCAAATACCGGTGTCGAGTACGAAAAGTATGACCGGACATTTGATTGCGGCTGCCGGTGCAAGCGAACTGATATACTGTTTGCTGGCGATACGCGACGGCATTGTTCCGCCGACGATTAACTACAGTGTAAAAGACCCGGAGTGCGATTTAGATTATGTGCCGAACAAAGCGCGGAAGGTAAAGTGCGATGCTGCGTTATCGAATAGTTTCGGTTTCGGCGGACAAAACGTAACACTAGCCGTCCGGCGTTATAACGCTTAAACAACTGATATGGATTTACATCTCAAAAATAAAACGGTATTAGTTACCGGCGGGTCGTCCGGTTTGGGCAAATCAATTTCATCAATACTGGCACAGGAAGGAGCGAACGTTGCTCTGAATTACGTTGCCAATCCGAATGCTCAAGCCGTTGCCGAAGAACTGCAAAAGATGTACGGCGTGAAAACGCTGGCGGTTTATGCCGATGTTTCCAAAGAAGACGAAGTCCAAAAAATGTTCGGCGAAATCGAATCGCAACTTGGTCCCGTCGATGCCGTTGTGAACAATGCGGCAATCGTAGCGAATCCGCAATGCGAAGATTTGACGCTTGATGAATTCCAACGCTGTGTTGCCATCAATTTGCAGGGAACGTTTCTCGTCTCCCGTGAAGCGGTGCGGCATTTGAAAATGCGTATCAAAAAAGGCGGCGCACCGGGCAGTATCGTCAACATATCATCGCAGGCGGCACTGCGGGGTTCGCAGAGCGGCAAGACGGCGTATGATATGACGAAGGCGGGCATACTCGGTTTTACTCGGTCGCTGGCGTTGGAAGTTGCGGCGGACGGTATTCGTGTCAATGCGGTACTGCCCGGCATTATGCACACAAAAATTATTGCGAAGTTTATTGAAGCCGACCCGGAAAAGTTTAACAAGCGTTCACCGCTCGGACGCATCGCCCAAACGGACGAAATAGCCAAGGTTACAGTGTTTCTCGTTTCGGATTGTTCGAGTTATATGACCGGCGCGACCGTCGATGTAAGCGGCGGAATGGCAATGCACTAAAGGAATTAAAAATGAACAATGAATAATGAACAATAGAAGAAAACTGATTACATAAACGGTATTAGCCAGTATCTTCATTGTTCATTCTTTCATTATTCATTATTCATTTAAGATGACCCCCAAGGATTGTATTTTAACTGCTCTGCGGAGAGAAACGCCGAAACGGATTCCCACGTTCGAGTGGTTTATCGATACCGCCGTCATCGAAGCACTCTGCGGTACAAGCGACCCCGTTGAAGCCGTCGAACAACTCGACATTGATGCTATCAACGTCCGTCCCGATTACAATAAAGTCTGGAAAGGGAACGATACCTTTATCGACGAATGGAACATCGAACGCCGATTGACCGGCGATATGATTCCGCATTGCACAAAAAATGCCGTACCGAATATCGCCGATTGGAAATCATACGAGTTTCCTGATACTCAAGCCGCACACCGTTTTCAGACACTCGAACGGGCATTAAAACGTTTCGGCGATAACCGCGCCGTTGTCTTCAATATCCGCGACGGCTTTTCCGATATGCGGGATTTGCTCGGCTACGAACAGGCTCTCGTTTCCATTGCTGCCGACAAACAGAACTTCACCGGTTTATTAAAACGTGTTGCCGAATATAACATTGCTCTGGCAGAGACCGCTGTCAAACGTTACGGTATTCAAATCGCTGCAACAACAGACGACGTTTGTACCGCACGGGGACCGATAATGTCGCCGAAATCGTACAAAGAGGTTATTTATCCGGCGTTCAAAGAGGCGATTCAAGGTTTCAAAGCATTGGGGCTTCTCGTCATCAAACACTGTGACGGCGATATACGCAAGTTTCTCAACCTTTGGATTGAAGCAGGCATCGATTGTCTCGACCCGATTGACCCCGGAGGCGGTCTTGATATGGCGGAAATGAAACAGCAATACGGCGGTAAAATATGTCTGAAAGGAAACATTGATTGTACGGGTTATTTGACCAGCGGTACGCAGCAGCAGGTCGCCGAAGAAGTGCGTACCTGCATTAGCAAAGGCGGACCGAACGGTTTGATTCTCTCGTCAAGCAACACTATTCACCGCGGCGTAAAGCCGGAAAACTACAAAGCAATGCTCGAAGCATTACGTACCAATGTCTGAAATTATTATTCCGTTTGACGAATCGTTTGAAAGACCGATTACGAGTATTATAGACGAATCGGGAATTCTGACCTCCGGCTCTTCAGAGCGGTTGGGCGGAGTTTCCCCGCATTTGTCTTCGCCGAGTTATCCGCTTGCTTTTCAGGACGAAAAGTTCATTATGAGCGACTGCGCCCGCGGTGTCCGTCTGCAAATGGAAATGGACAAGCCGGAATGGTTTTTTCGCCAGTACGGTATCCGTTCGACGATTATCGTTTTCGGTTCTGCCCGGTTTATTTCACGTAGAAAAGCCGAACGGCTATTGACCGAAGCGAAAAACAATTTAGCGGCACATCCGAAAGAAAAGCGTTTTCTTGATGCGCTGGCGGCGGCGGAGTTGCAGTTAAAGACGAGTGCTTATTACGAGATGTCCCGGCAATTTGCGTCCATTGTTTCCCAAGAAACGGGAGCGGCTTTGCCGGTATTATCAGAGTTGCCGGAACGCCGTCCGGGACCGTATGATTTCGTGATATGCACCGGCGGCGGTCCGGGGGCGATGGAGGCGGCAAATCGGGGGGCGAGTGAAGCCGGTGCGATGTCGATTGGTTTGAACATTAAGTTGCCGTATGAACAAACGCCGAATCCGTATATTACGCCGCAACTTTGTTTCCAGTTTCATTATTTTAACGTACGGAAACTTCATTTTATGCTTCGGGCGAAGGCAGCGGCGGTCTGTCCGGGCGGTTTCGGCACGTTTGACGAATTATTTGAAGCGTTGACGCTGCGGCAGACGGAACGGATGCAAAAGATACCGATAGTGCTGCTGGGTTCGGAATTTTGGCACTCGTGCGTGAATTTCGGCTATTTGGTCGAAATGGGCGTGATTCACCGCGACGACCTGAAACTGTTCCACATCACCGACGACCCGCAGGAAGCGTGGGATATGATTAAAACATTCTACCGCTAACGCTTCAGGGGGGTACTTTTTTTATAAAAAAACGGTATAATGGTCTCTGGTTTGGTTTTCAAGTCAGAACATTTCCAACGTTAGGGAGAGAAAAACAATGAGTCAGCCGCGGATAGAAGTCAAAAAGGTAGGCGATGTTACCGTTGCCGTTACACTTGATATGAAGTTGAACGATGACCTGTCCATTCAGGAATGGGGCGACCAACTTATCGCCCTTCTCGAAGACAAGACCTGCAAGAAACTGCTCGTCAGTTTCGACAGAGTCCTTTTTATGTCCAGTTCGGCATTACGTGCCTTAATCACGCTCAACAAGAATGCCAAAGAAACGAAAGCCGTTTTGGTTCTCTGCGGCATTGACGACAATATAATGGAAGCGTTCCGCATCACCCGTCTGGACAGTGTGTTCACCATCAAAAAGAACGAAGACGAAGGTATTAAAGCACTCGCCTAATAACGGTTCACCAAACGATGAATCCTGATGATTCTCAATGGACGTGGACGAAGGAAGGTTCCATTAAAAATGACTTGAACGAAGCCCATTCGGTTATCAATGAGGTCTTGGAGAGAGTCCGCAGCGCACAATGGAACGGCAAAGATGTGTTCGCCGTCGAATTGACGCTTGAAGAAGCCTTTGTCAATGCGGTTATGCACGGGAATAAATCCGACAAGTCTAAACGTGTACATTACGTTTGCCGCTTGTCTCCCCGGCATATTTGTTATTCTATCGAAGACGAGGGCGAAGGTTTTGCCGCTGATATTGTTGCAGACCCGACGCGTGCCGAAAATATCGATATTCCATCGGGGCGGGGCGTTCACCTCATCCGGGGTTTTGCCGCCCGCTCGCGCTGGAACGAAAAAGGAAACATTGTTACAGTCGAAATCGATAAAAGTGATAATTAGTTGCCGGCGGACAGCCGTCAGTTTCCGTAACACTGACATTGCCGCTTGACAACGGACAACTGCTTATGAACATTCTCGTTACCGGCGGTGCCGGATATATTGGTTCGCACGCCGTTCAAAAATTGTTAATTGCCGGTCATAACGTTGCCGTTCTCGATAATTTATGCAACGGACACCGGCAAGCCGTTCCCGATAACGTGCCGTTCTATCAGGTTGACCTGAAAGAAACGGAGCGTATCGAAGAAATACTGCGGACACATCAGTGCGAAGCGGTAATGCACTTTGCGGCACTGGCAAGCGTCGGTGAATCCGTCGAAAAGCCGCTGCTTTATTACCGCAACAACACGGCGGGGGCGGTGAGTCTGCTCGAAGCGATGGAACGCTGCGGCGTGAAGCGGTTCGTGTTCTCTTCAACGGCGGCAACGTACGGTGAACCGGAAGCAACGCCGATTTATGAGACGGCGAAACAGTCGCCGATAAATCCTTACGGACGTTCCAAATGGTTTGTCGAACAAATTCTTCGGGACATTGCGGCGGCAGATTCGCAATTCGGGTTCATTGCATTTCGGTATTTTAACGTTGCCGGTGCGGCGGCAGACGGTTCGATTGGCGAAGACCATCAGCCGGAAACGCATTTGATTCCGAATGTGCTTTTTGCTGCATTGGGCAAACTTGAACACATAACGGTTTTCGGGACGGATTATCCGACACCGGACGGCACGTGCATCCGTGATTATGTTCACGTCGAAGATTTAGCCGCTGCACACGTTTTAGGCATTGAAAAATTGCGTTCGGGCGATAAGCGGTTTTACAATCTCAGCATTGGACGGGGTTATTCCGTGAAGGAAATTATCGATGCGTCGAAAAAGGCATCAGGCAAAGACATTCCGGCGGAGTACGGCAGCCGGCGGGCAGGCGACCCTGCGGTATTGTATGCCGACGCGGCAAAAGCCGGTACGGAACTCGGCTGGAAGCCGCAATTTACCGATGTCGAGCGGGTTATCGCTTCGGCGTGGCACTGGCACAAGGCGCATCCGAACGGATACGGTAAATGAAGACGGCGAATAATGGCAAGTCTTACAAAGAACTATTCACGGGTAAAATTGACGGGGCAAGTTTATACTCCTGATTTTATTGTACGCAAAATTCTGGACGATGTTCACTATGATTCATCTGATATTTTGGGTAAGACAATTCTCGACCCGGCTTGCGGCGACGGACGTTTTTTAGTAGAAATTGCCAAACGAATTCTCCAATTCTCGTCCAAAGCCGATTTGAAACAGAATTTAGAAAATGTCTATGGCTGGGACATTGATGATGCGGCGATAAAAAAATGCCGGAAAAACTTAAATAATTTACTTCAAGACCGTATCGGCATTAACTGGAATATATCTGTAACAGATTCTCTCAAACAATATCAAAAAACAGATTCATCTTCGTTTAACAAACGTGTACCGGCGTTTGATTATATCGCCGGTAATCCGCCCTACATACGCATCCAGCATTTAGATATTGAACAGCGGCAATACATACAAAACAATTATTCTTTTTGTCAAAGCGGCTCAACAGATATTTATATCGCTTTTTATGAATTATGCCTCAATTTGCTGTCGGCGAACGGTGTCTGCGGCTTGATTACACCGAATACTTTTCTGTCCACGGAAGCAGCGAGGTCTATGCGGCAGTATTTTGCCGGTAACAAAATTCTGCGGCAACTGACGAATTACGGAGACGTGCAGTTATTTGATAACGCAACGACCTATTCGGCAATAACCATTTTTGACAGAAACGCTCACTCCGGTTTTGTCTATCAAAAATCCGCAGGATTTCAAACTTTTGCAATCCGAACGGTTCATTTTGACGAATTAAGAGAACCGTTTTGGCAGATGACCGCAGAGAAAGCAAAACCGTTTAACGGTAAAAAATTAAAAGATGTCTGTGAAATCCACACCGGCATCACAACACTTTGTGATAGTGCTTATATTTTTCCGGTTTGTCCGCTTGATAATGATTTTGTATCGGCTGAAACAAAATTAAAAGGACAGGTGCAGATTGAAAGAGCGGTTCTCAAACCGATTATTAAAGGGTCAAGATTAAAACATTCGGAACAAAAAATAGATGAATATATTTTATTTCCCTATAAAAAAATCAACGGCAGACATTGTATCATTCCTGAAGACAAATTAAAAACGTTATACCCCTTGGCATACCAATACCTGCTTTCGGTAAAAGATGAACTTGACAAACGGGATAACGGCAAGCCGAATCCGGTTGTATGGTATGCCTTTGGTCGAAGTCAGGGCTTGAATACCGGCTTTGGAGAGAAAATCATTTTTTCACCGATGAATTCCAAACCGAACTTTGTGTATTATGATAATCCAGAGTGTACTTTCTACTCCGGCTATTGTATCAAATTCTCCGGCGATATGACAAAATTGCTTTCGCAGTTAAATTCGGAACGAATGGCAGAGTTTATTTCGATGTCCAGCAGAAATTTTCGCGGCGGCTGGAAAGCATATAACAAGAAAATTGTCGAAAATTTTGAAGTAAAATTGTAGTTGAAGCGTTAATGTTCGCCCGCCCCAACGATGACCGCCGTTCAGAAGACAAAAATTGCCTTGGGAACGGCGGTATATCCTCTTTTTGGGGCTAGTTCCACTGCGGAGTCTGTTTCTGGTTGCGTTCCAGTGCCTTTTCGACAAGGTCGATAAATTTATCGGCAATGTCCGGCGAAAGGGTGTGTTCCATTTCGCAGGCTAACCTTCCCGCATCTTCGGCTTCGACGAGCAGCAACTCGTGAAGCAGCCGATAGAACGCATTATGCCGGCGGATAACGCCC
>JAITQJ010000313.1 GCA_031288955.1 Planctomycetaceae bacterium
CAGACAATATACTAAAGCGGCGAGTGTCCGTTGTCAATCACCTGTCCGATACAAATCAGCATATTCAATGAAAGACAAACTTGCAAAACTAATTCAAAATAAGACCGCCAAGGTCGGAATCGTCGGTCTTGGTTATGTCGGCTTGCCCCTTATCCGTGCTTTTATCAATGCCGGTTTCAAGACCATCGGCTATGATATTGATGCCGACAAGGTTAAAAAACTCAAGGCGGGCAAAAGTTACATCGAACACATCAGTGCCGACTGGATTAAAACCTGCGTCAAGAACGGAACGTTTGAACCGACCGCCGATATGAGCCGGCTGCCGGAAGCCGATGCGCTGATTATCTGCGTGCCGACACCGCTTAACGAGAGCCGCGACCCCGATTTGTATTACGTTGAATCAACGACCGAAGCGATTGCTGAACATCTGCGCCCCGGTCAGTTGATTTCGCTCGAAAGTACGACATACCCCGGTACGACACGGGACGTAATGATTCCGATTTTGCAAAAGCACAAGCCGAAACTGACTGTCGGCAAAGATTATTTCGTTGCTTACAGTCCCGAACGTGAAGACCCCGGCAACATCAACTTCACGGCGGACGGGATTCCGAAACTTGTCGGCGGTTACGATGCGGCAAGCAGCAAGTTAGCGGTCGCTTTGTATTCGCACGCCATCGTTAAGGTGATTCCCGTTTCTTCGTGTGAAGTTGCCGAAGCAGCAAAATGCGTTGAAAATACGTACCGCTGCGTTAATATCGCTATGGTCAACGAATTGAAAGTCGTTTTTGACCGGCTCGGCATTGATGTCTGGGAAGTCATTGATGCCGCAAAGACGAAACCTTTCGGCTTTCAGGCGTTTTATCCCGGTCCCGGTCTCGGCGGACATTGTATTCCGATAGACCCGTTTTATTTGAGTTGGTGCGCAAGGAAAGCCGGTTTAACAACGCGTTTCATTGAATTGGCGGGCGAAGTCAATACGGGAATGCCGCTCTATGTTATCCGGCGGGTTGCCGATGCGTTGAACACCGCGGCGAAACCGCTCAAAGGCAGCAAGATATGCGTTCTGGGGGTTGCGTACAAAAAGGACGTGGACGACCCGCGGGAGAGTCCGTCGTTTGAATTGATAGAACGTTTGCTGGCGAAGGGGGCGGTCGTAACATATAACGACCCGCATATTCCGCATCTGCCGAAGATGCGGCACTATCCGAAGATGCCGGTGATGAATAGTCAGGAGTTGACGGCGGAGTTTCTTTCATCGCAGGACTGCGTTTTGATAGCGACAGACCATACGAAATACGATTACGAGTTCATCGTTAAGCACTCCAAACTAATCGTTGACAGCCGCAACGCCGCCGGTAAAGTCAAAACGGGACGCAGCAAAATTGTCAAGGCGTGAAACTGCACACGCCGCCGTTTCAAAGAAGAATGACATCGGCGGTCGAACTGTATAGACATACAACCAATGACGTTAACATACGATAATCCGCTCATTAGCCGCTATGCTTCACCGGCGATGTCGCAACTCTGGGGACCGCAGCGGAAATTTTCGATATGGCGGCGGCTTTGGCTCGCCCTTGCCGAAGCCGAAGCCGAATTAGGACTGCCGATTACTCCCTTGCAAATTACGGAACTCCGGCAGCACCTCGACGACATTGACTTCGATAAAGCCGCTGAATATGAACGGAAACTTCGGCACGATGTAATGGCGCACGTCCATACATTCGGCGACGTTTGTCCCAATGCCCGTCCTATCATTCATCTTGGCGCAACCAGTTGTTTTGTTACAGATAATGCCGATGCGATTATCCTTCGGGAAGCGTTGATTCTCGTCCGCAACCGCTTGGCGGCAGTTATCGATAAACTCGGCAAATTCGCTTGGCAGTATCGGGATTTGCCCTGTCTGTCATTCACGCATCTGCAACCGGCGCAGCCGGAGACCGTTGGACGGCGGGCGTGCCTCTGGGCTTACGATTTGATTCTCGACCTCCTCGAAACCGAACACCGCATTGCAACGCTTAAAACACTCGGTAATAAAGGAACGACGGGAACGCAGGCGAGTTTTCTGAAACTATTCGGCGGCAATCACGAAAAAGTCCGGCAACTCGAACGGATTTTTTGTATGAAAATCGGCTTTGATGATTCTTTTGCCGTTACCGGTCAGACGTATCCCCGCAAAATTGATTCGCAGATAGTTGATGTGTTGTCCGGTATCGCACAGAGTTCGCATAAGTTTGCCGCCGACTTACGGATTTTGGCACACCGCAAGGAAATGGAAGAGCCGTTTGAGGCAAATCAAATCGGTTCATCGGCGATGGCGTACAAACGGAATCCGATGCGCAGCGAGCGGATATGTTCGCTTGCCCGGTTTGTGATGAGTCTGCAAACGAGTCCGCCGATGACAGCGGCAGCGCAATGGCTTGAACGGACGCTGGACGACAGTGCTAACCGGCGGCTGGTCTTGCCGCAAGCGTTTTTAGGAATCGATGCCGTGTTGATTTTGTACCAGAATATCGCCGAAGGAATGGTTGTTTATCCGAAGGTGATTGAGAAAAATCTTCGGTCGGAATTGCCGTTTATGGCAACGGAAAATATCCTGATGGCGGCGGTTGAGCGGGGCGGCGACCGGCAGGATTTGCACGAACGGATTCGTCAACATTCGCAGGCGGCGGCTTCTGTTGTGAAGAACAAGGGCGGAGAAAACGATTTGCTGGAGCGTTTGCGCAGCGATGCGGCATTTGCGGCGATAAACATTGACGCGGAGTTAGAGCCGTCGGCATTTATCGGTCGTTCGACTCAACAGGTTGACGAATTTATTGCCGAACAAATCGAACCGGTGCGGAGGCGTTATGAAGATATTCTGACGGTTATCAGTGCCGAAGTGCGGGTTTAGACACCAAAAATGAAAAATCAGTTAAGGTTTTCGTTTGCGTACGAACATCGGACGGGATTCCTCGGTGAAAACCCAATCGCCGGAAAACGACGGCATAATCACTTCCGCAAGTGCCGGCAATTCATCGCTGCCCGACCAGCCGCACTGTACTTGCAGCGTACCGGGCTGCGGTTCCTGAATCTGCAAAAGAGACTCAGGTTTTACGGCGGAAACGGCTGGTTCTTCTTTGTCCGGTATCCGGCTCATCAACTCCTCCATATTGAAGTCTGAACCGAGCAGTTCCTTGACTGTTTCAGACATTTGAGCATCATCCTGCCGGTATTCTTGTTCCGCAGCAAAATCAATCGTTTCCGCCGGCATCGTTTGCCGCAGCGCATCAATTTGCTGTGCCTCACTTTCTCCGGCATCACCGCTGAAGTCAAGGTCATCGGCATCTATTTGCTGTTGAATATCCTGCAAACTGTCCGCTTGAGGTGTTTCGGCAAGGTCATCGAAATCACTCGGCGCACCCGGCGGCTCATCACTGAACATCGAATTAAGGGCATCTTCAACCGGTAAATCGGCAGGAATGGTACCGGCGTTATCGAACACATCAATCACATCCGGCGGCGGGGCGGTAGGGGACGCTGCCGCATCTGACGTTTCAGAGTTTTCCGTTTCGCTTTGCGGAAGCGAGGCAACATTCCGCACACCCATTTGCGAGAGAATATCTAAATCGGAGGCAGCGTCGATGTTGTCGAAATCCCATTTGGCTTTGCTGCCGGACTGTGCTGCTTCTTGTGCCGCTTCACCGCTTGATACTGCGTTAGAAAGATTTCCTGCCGGTTCAGAAGTATCTGAATCATTTTCGTGCAGTTCGGGAGTGTCAATGGTTTCGACAATTTCGCCCAGCGGCAGCGGATAGCGGTTATAGACTTCGCGCAACACGAGCGCAAGAAGTCCGCCTTCGGCAAGCGGAATCACCACCACAAACAACAGAGTGAGAAAAAATGTCCCCATACGAGGGCTTGAAAACGGAAAATCGGGAATGGAAAATGACCTGCAAACTTTGTCTGCATAAACAACCAAAAGTAAATATCCGGTTATTCCTTATTTTCTATTATCGATTCCCCGTTTTCTATTAAATCAGAGACTTTTCAAAAAATCATCGTTTGCCGCCTTATTCTGATGCCGGACGCTGCCGTTATCGTGATAGTTGGCGACCTCGCTCATAATCGCTCCTTCCGCACCGGCAAACTGCCAATGATGTGAACCCAATGCGGCTAATTTGACCGTTTCGCCCGGACCGGCAACAGTACAATGCTTCACTGTTACGTCACCGTGAACTGCCGGTACGACAACTTCTTTCGGCAAATTCGCTTCGCCTTGACCGATGATATAACTTTTGCCCCAACGGACAATCCAAGCCTCATTCTTCTGTGCGCCGTTCTTTTTTGTATCCTCCGCCTTGACGTGCCAGTGTTCCGGCAGCATCTGATGCGGGAGCAGGAACAGGTCTTGGAGCATAAAACTGTATTCGCCTTCGAGGTTATTGATAAAACCAACGGCGGACAAACCAACTTCCGTGAACTTGCCGAGACCGTAATCGGAAACCCAGAGTTGTTCGCGGAGTGCCGGAAACACGGGATAGCCGTGATATTTGCAGAATTCGAGAACGGCATCTTTGGCAACTTCGGTATTGAATTTGCCGTCTTTATAAAATTGGGCGTTGCTGAATTGCGGTACGCGGCGCGTTCGTTGTGAACGGCGAGCGGATTGGGCTTCGGCTTGTTCGGCGGAAACAACCGCCGTCAAACCGGCGAGAGCAACGCCGAGCATACCCCGGCGGGAAATATGAGTACCAACTGACATAGCGTATCCTTTCTGTATGAGAAACAACAATGATAATTATCTAACCGATTCTACCGAAAATGTCAAGAGACGGCAACACCTTGACAAATATCATTGGGCTGTTAGTTGCCCTGCCCGTGAGAACAAGTCTAATTAACAATTAACAATTAACAATTAAGAATGAATAATGAGGGAAAACGGATACCACAAGGTATTAACCAGTGTCTTCATTATTCATTCTTCATTTTGCATTGTTCATTATTTTGACCACGAAAAACACAAAAAGCACGAAAGTTTTTTGATATATTTTCGTGTCCTTCGTGCCTTTCGTGGTTGAAAAAAGAAGACGAAGACGGTAATGGAAAATGAATAGTTAATAATGAATAATGAAGACAGCGGCTATCCGTTTTCCCTCATTATTCATTATTCATTTTGCATTGTTCATTCTGCATTATTCATTTCCCTTTTGCCCCTAAATTCCCCCTTGAAAAATGATACACTTTTTGCAGAAAAACACACCATTTTTGAAAATCTGTATCTTTTTGCGTCACCTAATACAGTTTTGCAAACTGTGGAATAATTGTTTTATTGTACGCAAATGCCTAAAATATAAGGCTAGAATTAAAATCTTTACTTATTTTTTTTCATTGGCACACGCATTGC
>JAITQJ010000384.1 GCA_031288955.1 Planctomycetaceae bacterium
ACAGCACTGCTGGAAAATACAACACAGGAAACCATACGCAAACTTTTTGAAGTGAATTTCTTTTCGCTTCTGGCACTGACACAGTCGGCGTTGCCGCTGCTCAAACAGGGTTCGCAGCCGATTGTCGTCAATTTAAGTTCGATTGTCGGATTGCGGGGCGTGCCGCATTACGGAGTGTACGGAGCGGCGAAGTTTGCCGTTGCCGGTTTATCGGAAGCAATGCGGGCAGAGTTTCACCAGAGCGGAATCGATGTGTTGACGGTTTGTCCCGGTACAACGCAGACGGAGTTCTTTGACGTGTTGTATCAGTCCGGCAGTGCGCCGGATATGCCGGTGCATAAGGCGGTAACTCCGCAGTATGTTGCTGAACGGATTATCAAAGCAATGAAGCGGGGACAGCATAAAATCATTCCGTATTTTCAGGCGGTTATTCTGGATTATCTCAACCGGCTGTTCCCCCGTTTCGTCGATTGGCTGATGACGAAATATGTCTAACGCTGCAACGTCTATGTATCACGCGGTTATTTTGGCGGGAGGTGCAGGAAAACGGCTGTGGCCCGAAAGCACTGAAGATAATCCCAAGCCGTTTTTAACGTTCGGCAGCAATCAAACGCTGCTCGAAAATGCTGTCCAACGTGTGCAGCCGCTCGTACCGCTTGAAAACATTTGGATTGTTACCGCCAAGTCAATGAAAGAACGCGTGCGGCAATTATTGCCGAATGTAGCGGTAAAGCAAATTCTTGCCGAACCTGTCCAGCGCAGCACGGCGGCGGCAATCGGCTGGGCTGCCGCTAAAATTTCGGCAGCCGACCCCGATGCCGTGATGTTTGTCCTGCCGTCAGACCACATCATCAAACCGGAAGACGAGTTCCGCAAAACATTACAGCAGGCGGCAGAGTTAATTCAAGCGAAGCCCGAATTGCTTTTGACGCTCGGCATCAAACCAACTTTTCCGGCAACCTCTTACGGATACATAAAAAAAGGTGCCGCCGTGAGTCTGCCTCATCGTCAAAGCGGTTTTTATTATGCCGACCGGTTTTGCGAAAAGCCGCCGTTAGAACAAGCGGAGGAATATGTCCGTTCCGGTCAGTATTTTTGGAATGCCGGCATCTTCATTTGGAAAGCGGAAACGCTTTGGCAGGAGATTCACCGCTGCGAAGCGGCTCTTGGTCGGCAACTTGATACGATTCGGGATTCTCTCGGCAGCACAAACGAAGAAGCCGTTAGCGAACAGTGTTTTGCCGCAATGCCGAATGTTTCGATAGATTATGCTGTAATGGAACGGGCAGCGGCGGTTGCCGTTGTACCGGTTGCGTTTGATTGGAACGATGCCGGAACCTGGATTGCAGTGGACCGGATTTATGCTGACCAACGGGACGCAGACGGCAACATCGCCGTCAATACGAAATTGACGGCGGTTGATTCGTCCAACTGTACGGTACGGAGCAGCGGCACAGACCGGCTCGTGTCCCTTGTCGGAATACAGGACACGATTGTCGTTCAGACTGCCGATGCCGTCCTGATTATGAAAAAATAACCGGCAGGCAAAGCCTTAAAACTTTAATTGCGTTCCAACGTGATACGAATGTACCGGACCGCCGTTACCGGCGACGAAAATGTTTGTTTCGTAACCCGCAAACACCGTCCAGTTACACCGTGCATTCAGCACATAACTGCCGCCGACTCCGAACGTGAACACCGAATCGCCGTACCAGTCCGCTAACGGATTACCAAGTACATTCTGCGAAAACGCAATAAAACCGGCCAAACTTAACGGACCGTTAACGAATTGCGAATCTGTTCCGAAACGGATAAAACCTTGTTCTAACTTGAGACGGCTTAAACCGTCTTCTGCATCCATCTTGTTATTCAAATAATCGAAGGCAGCAAACGGACGCATCGAACAATTCGGACCTTTGTAAAACCGCCGCCCGATTTCCAGATTCGCTTCCAGTGTCCGTCCGCCCGGCGTTATCGCCGCATTGTTGCGGTACTCCTGCGAACCATAACCGACAGCCCCGCGAATATCAAAGCCGTTGAAAAACTGTTTTGCGGCGTAAATACCGAAGTAATAATCGTCCGCCGCCGTCCAGTCACCGAGCAGCCGGCTGCGGTGTTCTTCGTAACCGAACATTGCCCCGATAACGAAGCCGTTGAACGCCGCAACGTCGAAGCCGCACTGCACGCCGCTGCTGTCTGTTTTTACCGTTCCGCCCAAATCTGATGAACTGACGAGGTTACCGGTACGTCCGGCGTAATTTCCCCAAACGGAGGACTGACCGAGCAATGCCCGAAACTTCGCCGGAATAGATTCGGCGGTAACTATTTCGTCAAGCGTAACAGATTCGTCCGGTACTTGTCCGAAAAATTCTTCAAAGCCCGCTGCCGGATTGAACGTGTAGTACGAATCGAATCGTTTATCAACGCTCTGTTTTATTGAATTCCAGCGGTGTTGATAAATGCTTGACGTAAAAAAGTCGGCAGCGTGCGTGTATCCGCTGCCGGTAAATACTGCCGCAGCGAACAGCAAAACTTTCAGCACCGGCGGTGCAGGTTTGTACAAAATCCAACGTGTCATTGTTCTGTCCTTTCTTGATAGGGGGATATTGCCCCAGCACCAGTGCGGGGGGCGAAAAAGAAAGACCGCATAAGGTTACCCTGATGCAGTCCATTGCGTTATTTGCGGAAACTTTCTCTGCGGCATTATAAACCGCAAACGCTTAATTCGGCAGTAATGAACAGATAATCGAAAAAAAATTTTTGTTCCGGCAAAGTTTTGCTAACCGTCAAGGACGCTGGTAAAACGCTTGACGGTTTGCTTTTTGTGGTTGAGGAAGAATGGATAATGGATAATGGATAATGGATAATTAAGAATGAATAATGAATAATGAAAAATGAATACTGAAAAATGAAGACACGGGCTAATACCATTGAGGTATCCGTTTTCCGCCATTATTCATTATTCATTATTCATTCTGCAT
>JAITQJ010000169.1 GCA_031288955.1 Planctomycetaceae bacterium
TCCATTTGCCGCCCTTTATTGATGTCGAAAAAACAACTTACTGTAAGAAACAGTATAGCCAGTTTGTGTCGATTCCGCAATACCAAAATACCTGTATCTATACAAAATTAAGCAATACCTTTTTTCTAATATGGCTGCAATAATTTCGTCATTATTTTGTGTATGCAAAACAACGTGTTGCAGCGGTGCCGCCGGTACTGCGCCGAGAGTCCGGGTAAAATGACCGTCAGCGGTCTGATGATAAATTGACCGGAGAACACGATGCCGTTCAAGCAAAGCCCGAACCGCCTTATCAAGTCGATTCACGTCCAATTTTCCCAATAACGAAATCGCAAACAATATATGTGTTGACAGCGAAGGTTTGACAACGTACCGTTTGAGAAACCATTCCTCATCGACCGACACCGCCCATTTTTCTTGATGAACGATGTGCGGAATTATGTCATCGGTCTCTGTTCCGTTTTTTTCTGATGCGAGATATTCTGCCAGTGCCTTCGGTGTCCGCAATCGGTTTAATACTGCTGCGGATACGGGCTTTGCCGTTGGGCAATGCGTCTGCAAAAGTATCTGCACTTCAACTGCCGAAACGGAATCGCCGCCTAAACGGACAAAATCATCGTTAATGCCGACTTGCGGCAGTCCTAATACTTCGGCAAAAGCCCGGCATAACAAACGCTCGTATTCATTCGCCGGTG
Organism: Planctomycetaceae bacterium; assembly: GCA_031288955.1. Taxonomy (GTDB): domain Bacteria; phylum Planctomycetota; class Planctomycetia; order Pirellulales; family Thermoguttaceae; genus WRKP01. Next base: position 696 of record JAITQJ010000169.1, read on the forward strand.
CAGCGTAAGGTGCCTGATACTGTGCCATATCCGGCGGGGCAATGTTGATACGGTCAATTTTCCCGTTCTGATTGATAGGCAGCGAATCCTTCTGCTCGATGAATGCCGGTATCATATAATCCGGCAAAAAATATTCGAGATGTTTGCGGAGTTCTTCCGGTTCGACTTTTTGTGATGCCGTGTAACATAGATACAGCCGTGTTTCGCCGTTGGTGTCCGGTGCGGCAAGATATCCTTTGTCGTCGAGCAAATACACCATTGAACCGGCGATGACTTTTCCGACCGGCGTGCTGCTGTACGCTTTGTCAACGGTAAAAAACGTTGCCGGACCGGCGGTTTCCGAGCATCCGTATCCGACATAGACCTGCGTTTTACTGCTGTACACGTTCCGCACCAGTTCGCTGCCCGTAAAAAGTATTTTTAACGTATCCTCTGTTGACCGCAGTACCGCATTACACAAAGTCGGCGGAACACCAGCAGCGGTGATACCTTTATCCTGAATGTACCGGCACACCGCATTAACATCTTTCCGCATTGCGTCCGTTGCCAGATGAGCAGTTATTCCGCTGACCAGCAGTTTGACAGGCAGCATTAATTCGGCAACGAAATGGACAGGAAATAACGAAAGCCAAATGTCGTCTTCACGAAAGAACTCGATGCGGAAATTGAACAAATTTTCCAGCGTTTTTTTCGCCAGCAGCACGCCTTTCGGTTTGCCGGTTGAACCCGATGTGAAAACCGTATAAGCGGTATCCGGCGGAACCGCACTGTTGCACTCATTGACGATATAGTCAATGCGTTCTTGCGGATAGTTGGCATTCACAATCGTGCAGGGAATACCCCGCAGGAAATACCCGATTTGCTTCACCACCGCATCGAGAGGGTTGGCTTCAATAATCGGAACAATGCCGAAACCGGAGTACGGAACTTCCGTTTGTTTGAGAGCGGCATCCTTTAATTGTGCGAATGTCAGTGTTTTACCGTCATAAACAAGACAGGGCTTATCCGCCAGCCGGTCAACAATGGACGTAAATAATTCAGTAAAGGTCATCATCATTATCAGGATTTTGGTAATGTTTTAGTGAGTGTAAGAACGTTCTGCCCGCCGGTATAATCATACGAAATTGTATCTACATTCTTTTTTATTAACAACAGCCCCAAGCCGCCGAGAGGACGCTCTTGTAGCGAAGGCGTGATGTCCGGCGCAGCAACCAGCAAAGGATTAAACGGTCGTCCAGAATCCCGGAATTGGATTTCGGTGTTCTGTCCTTCTGTTCCGGCGATACGAATCGTTATCAGGCAGTGTTCTGGCGAATGTTCGGCATCGGTGTACGCATAATGGGCGATATTCACATATATTTCTTCGCAAACCAGTTGCATCTTCATTATTTCGCCCGGCGGATATTCCAGTTTCTCCAAACATTGTTTAATAAAAGCGTTGACTTCCGGCAGGATTTTGACATCGGCAGAAAAAGTCTGTTCCCGCATCAGTTTCGTTGACGGACGATAACGCAAAGCCAGCATTGTAATATCATCACTCTGCTCGGCACCGTTCACAAATCGTTCAATATCTTGTTTGGCTCGATTGAGCAAATTCGTTGCGGAATAGAAACCGCTGTCCGTATGACCGGTCGAGTTCAGCGATTCCGCAAGGCGGTGTTCGGTGAACAATTCCGATTTTGCATTCATCGCTTCGGTAATGCCGTCGGTATAAAGGAAAAGACAACTGTTTTCCGGCAAAATAATTGTTTCCTGCTGATATTGCACGCCTTGCATCGCCCCGAGAACCAAACCGGGGGACAACTTCATTTTTTCAAAGCAGGCAGAAGTGCCAGGGCTGCTGTGCTGCGGCAATTTGATAAACGGCGGATTATGTCCGGCGTTCACAAAGGTGAGTTTGCCGGTGCTGATTTCTAAAATACCGGCAAATGCGGTCGCAAACATATTGAACGTGTTGTTCTCACAAAATTCTTCGTTGACGGCATTGAAAATCTCCGCCGGTTTAAGTCCGAGACCAGCGTAATTTTTAATGAGCGTTTTGCAGATAGTCATAAAAAGAGCCGCCGGTACGCCTTTGCCCGACACATCGGCGATGACCACGGCAAGATGCTCACTGTCAATCATAAAAAAGTCGTAATAGTCGCCAGCAACTTCACGAGCCGGTGTCATCGCCGCATCAATTTCAAAGAACGTCTCCAATTCGTTCCTGCCTTGAAACAGCGATTTTGTTGACGGCAGCATTGCCGCTTGAATCCGCCGGGCAATGTCTAGTTCGACACTGATACGTTCCTTTTCGGCATTGACCTGATTGAGATGACGAATAAACTCTTTAATATCCGTCTGCATTTTATTGAGTGCCGCGGCAAGTACACCGAGTTCACTATGCGAACTGATATGAATCGGCACATTCAGATTACCGTTGCCGATTTGCTCCGCCTGACGAGATAAGACAACAACCGGCTTGTTAATCAATTTGTGTAACAGGGTATAAATCAGAAAGGAGACCAACACACACGCCGCCATCAGAGCAAGTATGGTGTTACGCAAATGACGATTGATTTCTTTGAACAGTTCGTTTTGCGGAACAATCACAAAGATAAGCATATCGTTGTCGAGTGTGTTAACAAACGCAATATATTTTTGACCGTTATAAATAAGTGTATCTTTGTTCCCGATTGCCGGCGAATACCAAGGAACCGAATCCAGCGTTTTTCCGGCGGCGGAATCAGCCGTGTTATTGTGCGGCTCATTCAGTCCAAGCACAAAGTTATGTGAGCGGTCAGCAAAGAGAACCATCGAATTGTCAGTCGGCTCGATATGCGAAATACCCTGCACGATAGAAGAAAGTTCCCAATCCAGCGTTGCAACACCGGCAAATTTCCCCTGTTCATCATAAATTGCTGCACCTGCGGTCGTCATCAAAGAACGGGTTCCGATGACTTCATAATAAGGTTTTGTCCAGACAACTTTGTTTTCAGCGGGCATCTGTTGTTTAAGGGTCACATACCAATTTTGATTCAAATAATCATATTTTTCGCTTTGAAAATCTTCATCTGTCATCACTTGTCCGTTGCGGCGGAACGCATAGACACAGCACCATTTTCTATCCAGATGGAAACGAAACGGTTCAAACCAGATACCGCCGCCGACAGCAGTGCCGGAGGTCTGCAAATAACGAATCAGCGATTCTTTGGCAGCGTTCCGCAGCGGTTTCGGAACATCTTTTTCGGAAAGATATTTTGTTTGTTCGCACAGTTCCCCTGCATAAGCCAAATGACATACTTCGTGTTCGAGTTCGATGAGCATTGCGTTGATTTTACCGCCGGATGAAACCACAAACGAATCAACCCTGTCAATTTGCAGCGTCTTATATTGAGCATAGATTATGCTTGAAAACAGCAGGAATGCCCCCCCAAGCAGCACGGCAACGCCGATGGCTACCGCAATGATTTCCGAGCGGATACTTGAAAAACGCAGAAAGCGGAACGGCATCGTATTCTCTCCGTTGTAGGACGGCTGACGGCAAGGATTATGCTGCCGATTCAATCGTCAACAGAGAGGAGAAGCCGGTCATTTCGAATACTTCCATTACGTCTGGTACAACGTTTATGAGTTTCAGTTTGATACCTGCGGCAGCATCAACTTGTTTTTTGAGGGACAGAATTGACCGCAATCCTGCGCTGGAAACGTATTCGAGTTGGGCGAAGTCGAGAACGAGTTCACTTTGTCCGTCCTGCGGAACGGTTATCTCTTTTTCAAATTCGGGTGCCGTCAAAGCGTCGAGCCGACCGGAGACAAGCACATTCAGCACGGAACCGTTTGTTGTTTTTTCAATGAGCATTTTTTGTATGATGATATGTAACAGTTGAAAACAGCACTCTGCACTCACCAATTCTATCACAAAAACCAAATAATTGCAACCGCAAAACACGTTACCGGCAAGAATAGACTTGTTCCAGAACTGTTCAAACACGGCAACGCTTTCAATTCTGCGCAGTTTCACCATTTTTATCAAGATTTGTCGCAGCGGCGAGTGTTCAGAACATCAACACAAAAATTGGAGTATTCTAGATAATGACATATCCTTACCGCAACAGAAGGCGAAGGTATTTCTTGCGGACGAACCTCGTCTGTGCTTCGTCTGTGCTATACTTAACAGGGAATTGATGGTGTATAGGACAAGTCTAATAACTTTGTTTTTGATTTGTCATAGGTATAGTCGCGGCGGTTAGTCCGCCGACAACCGTACTCGGCAAACACGTCGGGCTATTCTCTTGACATTCCGCAGAATGTTTCCGTCTGTTGCCGGTGTTGTTCTCCAATTCGTGCGGGAACATCAACAGGGAAGCCGGTGGTGTCTCCGAAGAAAAACCGTCAATGGAAGTATGATAAGGCGTTGTACAAACACCGCAACATTGTAGAACGTTACTGACGTCAAATAAAGGAGTTCCGGCGAATATGTACCCGATACGATAAGTTAGAGGAAACCTATAACGCCTTCATCACCCTTGTTAACATCGTAACATCGCTATTTATTTGAGAAATGAGCGTCAACACAACCTAGTCACTCGCCCCTAGCCGCTAATTATCGCCCTGCGTTATATTAGGGCGTGTTGACACTAACCTTGACAGATAGATTATCCGTTATGAACTGGACAGAAATAGAATACGATAATATCAAACACCTTTTGGCGAAGCAGCGTGGCAGTGTGGTCATCGACAACCTCACCCTCCTACAAGCCCTTGCCTATATGAACAAGAACGGTGGTGGTTGGCGGGAGTTACCGACCGATTTCGGCAACTGGGACACTGTTTACCAACGCTTCCGGCGTTGGACAAAGAAAGGAGTTCTCGAAGCGTATTGAAAATTATTTGCACTCGCAAGTAATTGAAAAGAAAGGCGTTACGGAATTAGCGATGGACACTACCTATATCAAAGTGCATGCTCATGGAACGGGGGCACTTAAAAAAAAGGGGTACCAATCTATCGGCAAAAGCCGGGGCGGCAACACGACCAAGATTCACGTGGTCGTAGCCAATGCGTCTTTGCCGATAGTCCGTAGTCTCTCGTCGGGTTGTGCGGCAGACGACCCGGAAGGACAGAAGTTGATGGAGGCGATACCGCAGGATATTTGTCACGGAAAGCCATTGTTGATGGACAAGACATATAAGGGTAATACGCGGCGCAAAAGGTGTTGGCAGATGCGGGTTATGATGCACAGCGGGTTCATCCGTTGTGGCGTGATGAATGGGGCGTGAAGAGTTTTATTCCTCCGCTGATACACCGTTCGGATGGCTTGGTGGGCGGCAATACCGGTCTCAAATGACACCGCGGCGGTTAAAGTACAACAAATAGGGAAGTCGATGGACAGTAGAAAGTTTTATGAGTGCTTTGAAGCGGACGACAGGTTCGGCATTGACGAGTCGAAACGAGCGGTCGCTCTTTGGCGAAGCAGAACGCCGAAGCAAAATTACGTGTCCTCACATACGCATAAGGCGTTAGAAAAAATATTTTTCAACAAGGCAACAAACAACTCTATACGGTTATGGCTTGCGGGGAATCAATGGTCTGATACAATGCACAGAATGGATTATTGTACATATCACTATGATACACAGGAACGCGATAGGATAACATACAATCCGAAAAAAATCCTTATATTTGCAAATCCGAATGGTCGGGGAAAATTAGAAAATTAAAATGCAAACAATACCGAAAATAATTCGTCAAGTTTGGAGTGATAAATATAGACCGCTGCCAAAATTATGCGAACTACAAAGCAGGTTCTCAAATAGAAAAGATTATAAACATAAGGTAATAAAGATTGGTTTTCTCACAGGTATTTTATTCACATTGTTTTTTTCGTCTGTATGTTCCGTACCGCGGACACAAACCGTGCATATTGACCGTGATACGACTACCCTGCTTCGTAATCCGGCTATGGGTTGGGGAATTTATGTTGATAATTATGTAAAGGATAATAAAACTTTTTGGAACAGTCTTGGCGATGCTCCCGACAAATACTGTTCATTTCTTTACATACGTGTATTGTGGAGTTATATGGAACCACAAGAGGGCGAATATGCGTGGAACAAAAATGAAAACTACAAGCAGTTAATCGCCGAGGCTCGCCGGAGAGGATTGAAATTACATTTCCGTGTTTTTTACGACAGTCAGGACATTCGCTATCCGGCAACTCCCGATTTTGTTCGTAAAGCAGGAGCCAAAGGGTATATTGCCAACAGAGGTCATTGGTCGCCGTATATTGACGACTCCGTTTTTCAGCAAAAACTGAAAAACTTCATCTATGCTTTTGCAGAAGAATACGACAATCCCGAAATTGTAGATTGTATTGACGCATTTAATATCGGTTGGTGGGGCGAAGGGCATCATGTTACCTCTTTAAGCAATCCGAAAAATTACGAAGATGTAGCACTGTGGATTACCGATACTTATGGAGATGCCTTCAAAAATGTTTTGCTGGTAATCAATTACCATAATGAAATAACCGAACCTGTTTTGGATAAGATACTGAAACGGAATGATTATGTTTTACGTCACGATGCCTTCGGCAGTCAATGGTATGGTGATTTTGAACGTCATTTTGCCAAAAAATCATTTCCCGAACGGATTATTCTGGCAGAATCCTGCTACTGGTTTGTAGGAACGGACAAGGGAGCCAAAATAAA
>JAITQJ010000171.1 GCA_031288955.1 Planctomycetaceae bacterium
ATTGACGAAGGACCCCGGTGTAAAATTCGGGACATTCGTTTCATCGGCAACAATGTGCTTGCCAAAGAAGAGTTGCTGAAACTGATGAAGGCATCGAGCATCAAAGACCGGTACTTCAATCAGGATATGGTTGAGGGCGATATGCAGAAAATAAAGGAGAAGTACGGCGAGCGGGGCTATGTGTTTGCGATGCCGTCGCCGAACCCGCGCGTTGACCAGGATTTTGTTGACCTTGTTGTTAACATTAAGGAAGGTCCCCGGTGTTATCTCAATACGCTGGACATTGAAATTGTCGGCAACGACAGTGCGGAATCTTATACGAAATGGCATCCGATATTGAACCGCTCTTCGCTGCGTCCGGGCGACATTTTGTCCGCCAAAGACATTAACGCTACAAAACGGCGTTTGGCGGCTTCGCAGTTGTTTAACACGAACCCGACACAGGGAGTTGTGCCGGAGTTTATTTTCGATTATCCGAAGGAAGCCATCGCTGATGAAGCGGCGGCGGCAGAGAAAGAAGCCGAAGAAGTGCTTAATGCCGAGCGTCCGCATATTCGGGGACAAGGCGGGGATGATCCAAAGAGCAGGAACGATAATTTTCCCAAGCAAAAGCAAGCGGCGGGCAAAGACATTATCCGCGGGCAAGCCCCTTACGGCAGTATTGCTCCGGCACCGATTTCGTTTGACCATTACAGCGCATCGTCAAATGCCGAAAACACCGCCGGTTTTTTCTATCCGCAGGGACAAACATACAACGTTGCGGCAGCAAACACGCCGAACACGATTGACGGTACAGCGGCGGCAGCGGCAGCGGCAGTACCGCCGGCAGCGCTTTATCTTGCCAACCCGTATGCCTCGATTGCTGAACCGACGAATATCCGCATTGACCCAAGTGTACCGGCGGGTGTGTCGCCGAAAATCTATCCCGCTGACGGAACGCTGCGTTTGCAGGAAACACGGACAGGAAATTTGATGATGAGCATTGCCGTGAGCAGCGATGCCGGTTTAATGGGACGCTTCGTTCTCGAAGAACAAAACTTTGACATTTTGAATTATCCGAAGGGGTTCCGGTTCATTGATTGGAAAAATGCTTTCCGGGGTAAAGGACAGCGTTTCCGTCTTGAAGCAGTGCCGGGAACAGAAGTACAGCGTTACAGTGCAAGTTGGGACACGCCGTATTTCTTCGATTTTGATTATTCGTTCGGAGTGAACGGATATTATTATCAGCGTTATTATGATGAATGGTACGAAAACAGAGTCGGCGGAGCGGTTTCGTTCGGCAAACTCTGGACACCGGATTTTTCAACGAAGTTGTCGCTCGGCGGTCAGGAGGTTAACATTACCCATCCGTTTATTGGGGCGATTGGACCGTATGTGGGCAAACATCCGATGTACACGATTGGTTTAGAGGCGAGTCACAACACGCGGGACAGCGAATTTATGCCGACGGAAGGGCATTTGATTTCGGCGGGTGTCGAACAGGCATTGGGCGATTACCAGTTTTTACGGGGTAACGTTGACTTGCGGAAGTATTTTATGCTTCGGGAACGTCCAGACCGGAGCGGACGCTGGGTACTCGGTTTGCGGAGTTCTCTTGCGGTATCGGAAAGCAATACGCCGGTGTATGAGCGGTACTTCGGCGGCGGTTTTACGAGTTTGCGGGGGTTTGATTTCCGGGGCGTTTCGCCGCGGGACATTAACGGTCAGGTTACGGGCGGCTGTATGGAGTTTTACAATTCGGCGGAGATGATATTTCCGCTGACAGCAGACGATATGGTGCGGGGTTCGTTATTTGTCGATACAGGAACGGTAGAGAGTTCTATTTCAAAATGGCACGACGAATACCGTGTTGCGGTTGGTTTCGGACTGCGGTTAACGATACCGATGATGGGACCTGCGCCGATAGCACTGGATTTTGCCTTTCCGTTATCGAAAGCCTCCGGCGACGAGCGTCAGGTATTTTCGTTTAATATGGGCTTGATGCGGTAAAACGGCTTTTACAACGCTTCCGCCTTTGCCGAACTATGTACGGCGGGAGTGTATGTCTGTGCCAAGTCTCTTTCCGTGATGTTCCATTTATTTTTCGTTATATTTTCTATCAGCGCAATAAGTGCCATCGCATCAATGCCGTATTCCCGCATTAAATAACGCCGGCTCGCACCGTGAACAAACGTATCCCGCAGCCCAAGACGGTACAACGGTTTCCCGCAAGCCGACTCCGCCATCTTTTCCGCAACGATGGTTCCCAAACCGCCGATGATGCTGTGATTTTCAAGCGTTACCGCCCCGTATTTGCTCTTCGCAATTTCTCTGATAATTTGCGGCTGCTCGAAAGGTTTCAGCGTCGAAATATGGTAATGTGTAACAAAAATCTTACGTTCTTTCAACGCTGCTGCCGCACGGATTCCTTCCTCCGTACAAATGCCGCTGGTCAGCAGAACAAAGTCTTTGCCTTCCGAAAGTTTACGCGGCTGCGACAGTTTCATCGGCTCGTTTGCGGCAAAAAGCCGAGGCACTTCGCCCCGCAATTGCCGGACATAAACCGGTCCCGGCGTTTCATAGACAACATCAAGAACGGATTCAACGTCGGTTGCATCGCCGCATTCCAGAACGGTCATATTAGGCAGCGAACGCATTACGGACACATCTTCGACGGCTTGGTGTGTTGCGCCGCCGGGAGTTAAAACGCCGGGTAAAAAACCGAACATCTTGACGGGTAAATTCGGATACGCAACGGACATCGCAATTTGGTCATAAGCACGGCGGTAAATGAAGACGGCGAAGGTATGAATCATTGGTACGGCACCTTGTCGAGCCATTCCTCCGGCGAATGACAGCATATTTTGTTCGGCGATGCCCATTGAGAGAAAGCGGTCGGGGTACGCATCACGAAAGAGGTCGGCTTCACACGAACTTGTCAAGTCGGCGGATAACACGAAGACATCGGGTTTCGTCTTCGCCCATTGAACGATATTTTTAGCGTGTATCTTGGATAGAATTTGCATATCTTTTGCCGTTATTTTACCGCATCGTAAAATTTTTGGTACTCCGCTTTTTCCTTCTGGTCGCTGAAACGGACGTAATGAAATTTCGGATAACGCTGTTTCAGGATTTTCATTCCCCGGCACGGATTGGTATCGCAAAGCACAAATGTCGGCGAATTGTCTTTCATCTTTTCGGCACACTTGGCGATTTTCTTAATGTCGTGTCCGTCAATGCGGTAAACATTCGCCCCAAACGATTTGAGACGCTTGTGAAACGGTTCGAGATTCATCACCGTCTCCATTTTGCCGTCGCATTGATAACCGTTTACGTCAATGTATATCAGCATATTGCCGAGATGATGAAAACTCATTGCTTGTACGGCTTCCCAAAATTCGCCGCTTTGACATTCGCCGTCAGACATAAACATCACGACTCTGCCGGGGTCGCCGAGCCGCTTGCGAACCCAGGCAATACCTGCCGCCTGACTAATTCCCTGACCGAGTGAGCCGGTTGTAACTTCCATACCGGGCGAATGTTCTGCTCCAATCATTTCAACCGTTGAACCGTCGCGGTCATAATACTCCATTCCCTTTTCGTCCATTCTGCCGGCTTCAATCAGTGCGGCATAAAGAACAAGAGCGTATTGTGCGGGCGACAGAATAAAATTATCGAAGCCCCATTTTCCTCCGCCGTTGTAACTGTTTCCTGTTTCAGCGGGCAGTCCGTTTTTCGGCGTTCCCTTAAAGACACCGGGAACGAGCGGTTTGTCAAGCGGCGTTAGTTTGAGTATCCTGCCGTAAAGTGCGGCGAATATTTCTGCTGCCGAACAGGCTTGACTTAAATATCCGCCGCTGCGGGCTAGAGTGTGAGCGAGAACACGCCGCCGTATTCCGTTTGCGATTGATTTTATTGTTTTCATCGGCTTCCGTTTTCGCTTGAAGAAAAACCGCCTTTATTGCATTGTATCCCTATATGTTATAACACGGACGGGTGAAAGTCAACCCCTCGTTTTGCCGCAAAGACAATAGACTTGTTTGGTAACTTTAATTTAGGCAATTGTGTGATTTTCTATTTCCCCGTCAGGGCATCAAAGACTATCACGTTGACAGTGAGACACCTCTTGCGGACAAAACCTTCGACAGCGTTTGAATGCCGACCAGAATTTTGTCCGTGTAATTCAAGCCCAACTCTTTGCGGCGGTTACGGTGCCGTTAGAAAATCCAACCTCCGGCTTTTGACTTTTTTATCTTAATGCACCAAGTAGCGTTCGGCATCAATAGCAGACATACAACCGGTACCAGCGGCGGCTATGCCCTGACGGTAATAGTCGTCCGCGACATCGCCCGCCGCAAACACTCCCGCAACACTCGTGTTCGTCCGCCAAGGAACAGGGCGGACAATATATCCCGACGGCGATAATTCCAGTTTGCCCTTCAAAAAACCGCTGTTCGGTGTTCTGCCAATCGCCACAAAAACGCCCGAAACGTCTGTAAGCAACTCCGATTCTCCAACCGTGCTTTCAAGGCAAATCCCCGTAACCCCGTCTGTATCGTTACCGACTATTTCCTTCGGTACCCGATTCCACAAGAGTTTGATTTTCGGATTATTTAACGCCCGCTGCGCAACTATTTTTGAAGCCCGAAGTTGGTCACGGCGGTGAATCAAATACACAACCGATGCCGTTTTCGTCAGGTATTCGGCTTCTTCAACCGCCGAGTCGCCGCCGCCGATGACGGCTATCGGTTTGCTGCGAAACCGCGGCAACGCTCCGTCACACGTTGCACAAGCACTCACTCCCCGATTTTTGTACTTCGTTTCCGACGGCAGACCAAGATAATTTGCCCTCGCACCGGTTGCGATGATGACTGTTTTCGTTTCATACACATTACCGGCAGCACCGATGAGTTTGTGAGTCGAAGCGGTAAAGTCAACATCAACGACATCGTCAGAAACAACCCGCGTTCCGAAATGGACGGCTTGTGTACGTATAAGTTCGACTAATTCGGCACCGCTGATGCCTTCAGTTCCGTCTTCACGGGGCGGCAGCAAATCCCGGCGGTTGTTCGGTACGGCGGATTCAATGTACGGCTGAATGTTAG
>JAITQJ010000300.1 GCA_031288955.1 Planctomycetaceae bacterium
GAATCGCACCGCAGGTCGGACTGCCGTCTATATGACAAACGATACGTTTGATGTCTCCGAGTTGACCTCCCTGCACCATCAGGACAGCGGTCATAAAACGTTCGACTTCGCTGCGCTGCTGTGTACCGACCTGAAAAGTCCTCTTGTACTTTTTGCAAGCCTCCCGAATGAGTTTGTTTTCCTCGATGGTCAGCGTCAGCGGTTTCTGACAGAAGACGTGTTTGCCGGCTTGCAATGCCTCGACGGCAATTTTCACGTGCCAATGGTCAACGGTAACGACGGAGACAACGTCAATATCTTTGCGTTCGAGAACTTTTCGGTAATCTGCGTAACCGTCGGGATTGATTTTTTTTCCTTCGGCATCTTTTCTTCCGATATTGGGATGATTTTGTGCTTCCCGCAGATGTTGGGCATCAACGTCACAAACGGCAGCGATGTCAACGAGATTGTTAAAACCTTGTGCATCGCCTTTTCCCATTGAGCCGACACCGATACAGCCCATTCGGAGCCGGTCGCTGGGGGCTTCGGCACGGACGGGCTGTGCGCTGGAAAGAATGTACGGGGTCAAAGCGGCAGTACCGGCAGCGGTTTGCAAAAACCGGCGGCGTGATGTGCGGGACATTACGTGTTGCTCCTAAACTTGTTCACCGTAAAATTGTATCGCACCCCGGCGGCAAAGTAAACAGCAACGCCAATCAGGTCAATCGCTGTTCCGGCGGAGGATTATTTTTGGTTCCGTTATCGTGATAACGGACGGTATATCAAAGTTTGCAAGCGCGGAAACTTTTAGCCGCAATACTTTGGCATCTTTCGGCAAATCAAATTTGACTTGAAACGATTCCCTGTCGCCCCGCAGAGTCCAGGTGCCGAGTATCTGTGTATCCGCCGTTATCTGTAACTCCGCTGCCGAGTACGGACGATAACGGTCATCAATGCCGATAAGCGACCGAAACTCTGAAGCGTTCGCCGGCAGCATATATTCCAATTCTGCCGGTGCCGGTATCAGCAAACATTGCGGATAAAAAATGCCGTCAAGACAGCCAATCTGCGGCTGCGGTATCTGTTTGCGCCGGACTTCATCAAATACGTTAAAAACATTCGGCAATTTCAGTACCGCCGTTTGTTCCCAAAGCGGTACGATATTCGTTTGTTTGAACGTCAACGCTTCAACGGTATAAAGCGGTGTGATACCGGTCAGACCGGCGTTTGCCTTCCAATGTATTTTGCCGTCCCGCAATTCAAGGGAATTCACGGCAAGACGCGTACCGTTCCAAAACGACAGTGCCGCCGGAGACGGTTTTTTGTCTTGCGGCGGTTGTTCATTCTTCGTCCGGTGCAAAATAATACCGAAAACTTTTTTTCGGGGAACCGGCAGCGTTTCACCGTCAGTTGCGAAAGAGATGGTTTCGTCTGTAATGTCTTTCAGGATGCCGTAATATACATCGAACGTTCCCGGCGTTCCAACGACCAACTGGTCGCCGTTTGCGCTGCCGCTTAATAGTTGCTGCCAATCATCAGGCAACTGCGAAACGTTTTGCAAACCGGTAACAGCAAGACGAATGGCGGCGATATGTTCGAGCGGCAATTCGCTGTCTTTACTTTCACCAAACAACCGGAAGACCGCCCGCGTACCATTAACACGAAACGATAGCACCGGTATTTGCGATGAGTCAGTCAAATCAATAACGGCAACGCTTTGCCGCCGGAAGTCGGACGGCAGAGGCGGCAATTTTTCCTTATCGGCGAGTAATGTCTGCTGCCGGTTGCGGTCAAGCGAATCCGCCAGGTGCCGCTCGTTCGTGCCTTGCTGCGGGACATAGCGATTCGGAATATGCGCCGTCGGCGTTTTCGTTCCCGTACCGGCAAGATACGGATTTTGCCGGACATTGCGGATTTCGGCAACGGATGCTGTCGGCAGCGAGACAGTCTTGCCGCCGTGCAAATACCGCCAAACGGTTTCGTTCTGATTGACCGTAACGAGTTGCCCCTGATGGACGCTGCCGTCTGTGTCTGTGATTTCAAAAACACCGGCGGCAAAACATTCGGCAGCAGATAATTGACAAACAATAAAAAAAAGAATACAATACGGCACCAACGGGGTATGTGCGGATTGCCTGATAACGGGTAAGGGATACGGATATGAAAAATTCACAGTCATTAAAATTACTGATGTTGTATTTCGTCGGCGTTGCTATTATTGTCAACTGTCCGTTGTCCGTTGTCAATTCGTCCGAGCCGTTAAAACCGCTTCTGCCGATGCAGGTTTTACCGTCGTTTCCAGAAGAATCGCTGGAAAAAAATTCGGCGCAGCCGGTTGCAACTGCCACGGTTCGCGGACAAGTAACGCCGTCGTTTAGTGAATTAGAGGATATACTGAAAACGCCTCCGCCGCACGCTCAAGGTCCAATCGATTCGGCAGCGGTTGAACCGAAATTGATAGAGCAAACGTCCGCAGAAATACCGTCATTATTGTCCGGCACGGCAGCGGCATTGCTGCCGAACGCGGGCGTTCCGTTTAACGGCGGCGAAAACGGAGTGCGTGAAGTGCCGAAGATAGACCAATTTGCATACGGCACGCTGCTTTTTGCAACAGCGGTAACGACTATCGGGCTGATTTATATGGTATTTGTTGCATACGATTACCGGCAGCGTTGGATGCAGTCGTTGACAACGCAGAATGAACGCTTTACGGGCGGTTCCTTTGACGGCGAATATGATGATGTGTATGGAACGCCGCATTATGTATAGTGTGGTGTGTTCCGAAAGAGGCCGAGTGGCGGAATGGCAGACGCTAGGGATTTAAAATCCCTTGACCGTAATGGTCGTGCGGGTTCGAGTCCCGCCTTGGCTAATCGGGGTTCGCTGTGCGTACCCACTTTCCCCCTGTATTTGATTGCAAAGTATTGCAGGGGAACAACTTACGTCTTGACTACTATCTACGTAGGCAATAGCCGTTTCAGCCCGATTCAAGGCGATTCCAGCGGGTTCTGCTACCGATTCTGCACGTTTTTTTTCGGCAGAATTTTCTACGCTGCAAGCCGCAAGATAATCATCAGAAAGGATTGATAAATAATGCTTTTCTGCAACCGCTTGCGAATGTCCAAGCCACGCATTTACCTGATATTCGGGAAAACTTTTACGGAGTTCTGTTGCCCTCGTGCT
>JAITQJ010000350.1 GCA_031288955.1 Planctomycetaceae bacterium
CCAAGCCTTTGGCAATTAACATACCGCTGCTGTGTAAGGCTTCGTGAAATGCGGCACTGCTTTGTTCCAGTACCGTTCCGACCGCATCGCTGCCGTTGTCAATCACACGCACCGTTTTGTCCAAACCGATTTGTATTGCATCATTCATCACCGCATCATTGAGTACCGGCAAACCGCGTACAACAGCCGTTATGGCAATGTTTGGATATTGCCGCTGTATCTCTTCGATTAGCAGTTGGTCGCATACAATTTCGCCGCAGTTATCGAGCAGGTACAAAACACTTTTCGCCTGACTTAACGTTTCGGTAAATGTTTCAATGCTTCCGTTGACCGGCTGCAACAATGCCGTTTCAAAGGCTTGCATTATTGTTTCTTTATTCCAATCGCCTTTTACGGCATAATCAATCGTGTTGCCGGCAGCAGCCAGTTTGACGGCAAATGGCAGCGGTTCGGCAGCATTACGGATTCGCTGCCGCATTTCATCGCGGACGGACAGCATCAATTCGTTGGACGTTTGTTTTTGTTTGCTGTACGGGTCGGGATTGCCGGTTTCTTTACGGATGACACGTTGTATTTCTTGCGCAACGAGCGGCGGATTTTGTGTGAAGCCGATGTCTTGAACGATTTGAAAAGCCGCTTTCAACACCGCAGCGTGCCGTCGTTCATCTGATGTTGCAAAACGGGCAGCCTCTAACGATTGGCGGGTTAAACACAAAACACAATCCAATGATGCAGGCATAGATACGCAAAATTCTGCCGCAGTGCGGCGGCGTACGCTTTTTTCAGTGTATCACAAAAACAATAACGAGTCAAAAAGGCGGGTATATGACGGCGGGTCTGCATCGGCGGTTTCTGCGGAATTGACTCAACTAATAGGTCAACATTTCCTGCAATAATTCGAGCGGAAAACCGACGACGTTGGATTCGCTGCCTTCGATAATCTGAATCCAATCATTATCGTCCTGATAACCGAAGGCACCGGCTTTACCCTGCCAGGCACCCGTTTGCAGATAATTTTCCAACGTTTCGTCCGTTATCGCTTCCATACGCAGTTTCGTTACAGCATAGCGGACACATTCGCAGACATTGTCCGGCGTTTGATGCAGGACGCAAAGCCCGCTCAAAACGGCGTGTTCACTGCCACGGAGCATTTTCAGCATACACCGGGCATCGTCTAAACTGTTCGGCTTCTCCAGGATATTTCCGTTACAAACCGCAACGGTATCGCAGCCGATAACGGTACAGGCAGTAATTTTACCGGCAGCACTGCGCACTTTCTGAACGGCGAGCCGGCAGACATAATCTTCCGGTGTCTCGTCCGCCAAGCGTCCGTCTTCGGCACTGCTGTCAGGCTCAATCACTTCAAAGCCGATGCCCAAACTGCCAAGCAACTGCCGCCGCCGGGGCGAACTGCTCGCCAAAACGAGAACAGACTGCGGGACTGTTTTCATACAACCGCTCATTAGCGTATCATTCCGCCGTCCACGGTCAGGATTTGACCGGTAACAAAGGATGCTTCGTCGCTGACGAAAAATAAAACGGCATTAGCAATGTCCTGCGGCAAACCGATGCGCCCGAGCGGAATACGGTTTTTGATTTCAACCTTATACACTTCCGGCAAAACCGCCGTCATATCCGTTTCGATGAAACCGGGCGCAACCGCATTGACCGTAATGTTCTTGCCCGCTAATTCCTTCGAGACCGTTCGGGTAAAACCAATCAGACCGGCTTTCGATGCCGAATAGTTCGCCTGCCCTTTATTACCGATGAGACCGCTGATACTCGTAATGTTCACGATACGCCCTTTTTTCGCACGGCGCATCGGTTTGGAACAAGCCCGCGTAAACAAGAACGGTCCGCGAAGATTAACGGCAATCACATCGTCCCATTCTGCGTCTTTCATTGCTCCGAGCGGCACGTCCCGTGTAATTCCGGCACAGTTGACGAGAATATCAAGTTTTCCGAATTTCGCCAAAACCGCCTCGACCGTTTTTTCGGCTTCTTCCGTTACAGCAACATTGCAAAGATAACCTTCGGCTTCTTGCCCGTGCTGCCGAACGGCAGCGAGAGCGGTCTGCATTTTTTCGCTGTTGGTACCGACGAGGGCAACTTTTGCTCCATTGGCAGCAAGGGCTTCGGCAATACCGAGACCAATGCCGCGGGTTCCGCCGGTAACAAGGGCAACTTTATCCTGTAAATCGACTTTCATTATATCTGTTCCATAACATATACCATTAACTCTCTGTTGAGTATAGCACAGACGGGTTTTGTCCGCAAGAGATGCCTTCGCCTTGTTTTTTAGGACGTTCTATGGGAATTATAGCAATGACTACGTTACGGAACAAGTCTATTCAATTCCAAACCCGTATGGACCTTGTTTTCGGGTTTTTTCGACGATTTCCGTCACGTATTTCTGAAATTTCGCCCCTTCGGCGGCGGAAATCCACGCAAAATGAATTCGGTCTAATTCAATGCCGAGCGTGTTGAGCAGTTCCCGAAACATCATCCACCGCCGCCGGGCGTGGTAATTTCCCGCCGTATAATGACAGTCTCCCGGATGACAACCGCTGACCAGCACCGAATCCGCCCCTTTCTCAAACGCCTTCATTATCAGATTAAAATCAATGCGTCCCGTGCAGGGCAGACGGATTATCCGTATGTTCGGCGGGTATTCCAGACGGCTCGTTCCCGCCAAATCGGCACCAAGGTATGTACACCAATTACAGACAAACGCAACAACTTTCGGTTCAAAAACGGACATCGCCTCAAACGGGAATAAGAACAGACGTTCATTCTATCCCGCTTGAAAGAGGCTGTCAACAAACAGCAGCACAGCGTTGGCGAAAGTTTCCGGCTGTTCCATCGGCGGTAAATGACCGGATAACAGAAATTCCGTAAAAAGTCCGCTCTTTGCTTTTTTCGCCAAAGCGTTCATTTCGGCAGGCGGCACGTATTTGTCATCACTTCCGCCGAAAGTCTGCACCGGAACGGTCAAATTCCGCACTACATCCGCGGTGTCCTTCCGCAAAGCCATTCCCGCCGCCGCCGCTGCCGCTCCCAACGGATTATTCGTTTCAATCATCGTGCGAACAGTTTCGGCAACTTTTGGCTTTTCGCTGAATGTTTTCGGCGACAGTAATTGCGGCAGCATTAAATCGGCAACGTCTTTAAGCGTCAGCGTTCCGCTGCGCAGACCGGCAGCCTGCTTCTGCCTGTTCGAGATAATCTGCGCTGTGTCCGCCGCCGTCTTTGTCCCGCTCAATATCATTCCCGCAAGACGGTCTGGATATTTCGCCGCAAACCGCATCGCAATATAACCGCCCATCGACAGCCCGCAAAGCGTCAGCGGTTCTTTTACGTCCATTGCATCAAGCAGCACCGCCAAATCGTCGGCAAAGTTCTCCATCGTTACCGCTTCTTCTGCGGCACTTTCTTCTGCGGCACTTTCCGGCAGCGGCGTTTTGCCTAACCCGCGCAAATCCGGCGCAATTAAGCGGTACGAATCGGGAATGAACGGAAAAACCGGTTCCCAGAGCGACGAATCGAACGGGTAACCGTGAATAAACAGGATTGGTCTGCCGCAGTCCCGTTCAGGATTGTACTGCTGGCGGACAAAATACCCGATGCCGTTGACTTGGTAGGGATTCATAGACGGGAATGGGGATGATGTTTTTTGTGGGTGCTGGAGAATTATAACCGATATTTTGCAGGTTTCTACTAGACAGATACGCCGGGCAGGGTATAATCTATGAAAATTGACCGCTGACTATATTATCAATACCATTATCAATACCATTATCAATGCCTGAAGATTTCGAGTTAAGCAATATCATCAGTCCCCGCCGTCCGCAGACGAAAATACGCCGTGTTGCCATTCTCTTTTCCGGCGGTCCCGCTCCGACGGCGAATGCCGTCATCGGCGGTGCCGCGATTTGTTTTGCCCGTGCCGGTATTGAAGTCTTCGGGATGAAAAGCGGTTATACGCACCTTGTCGAATACAAAGACGGGCAAAAATTCGAGGAAGACCGGCATTATGTCCGGCTTGATAAGCATATTGCCGAAGGTCTGCGGACTTCACGCGGTATCATCATCGGAACTGCCCGCGTCAATCCGGGAAAAAATCTGAAAAAGCCCATTGACCTCAAAGATGCCGAAAAAATCGCCCCGCTGATGACCGTTTATAAGGCACTGCGGGCAATGGATGTCGATGCCCTGATTTCTATCGGCGGTGATGACTCCTTGACAACAGCGGCAAAGTTCAAACTCGTGATGGACGCTCTGCCGGATACCGAAAAACGTATCAAAGTCGTTCACCTGCCGAAAACGATTGATAACGATTACAAGGGCATTGATTTCACCTTCGGCTACTTTACCGCCGTCGAGATGCTCGCATCGGAAATCCGCAATTTGCTGGCGGATTCTGAGGCAACCGGTGCCGGTTATATTGCCCAGGTGATGGGGCGTAAAGCCGCCTGGCTTGCCTACGGAGCATCTATTGCCGGTGAAGGAAGCATTGTCATCGGCTTGGAAGACATTCACCAGAACTGGTTCGACGTTGAAGCAACGATTGACCCTGAAACGGATAAAGAGATTCTCGGTGCGGACGGGAAACCGCTGATGCGGCACATTTTCGATATTCAGAAAGTCGTTGACCGCTGCGTTGACGTTATCCTTGCCCGCGAGGAAGAAAACAAGCCGGCATTCGTTGCCGTGATGGCGGAAGGATTGGCGGAGTATCTGCCGCTGTCGGAAATTAAAATGTGCTGTTCTGATGACGAATACCGGTCTCTTAAACCGGATACTTTCGGGCATTTTCCGGTATCGCAGTTGAAGTACAGCAGCCGCATTGGACGCTTAATTTCCGAAGAATACAAGCGGCGCACCGGCAAATCGAAAAAAATGGTCGGCTTGCAGTTCGGCTATGAAATCCGCTGCAATCAGGCGACGGCTTTTGACGTGATTCTCGGTTCGCAAATCGGTGTCGGAGCGTACAAGGCGTTGGCGGAACTCAACAAGAACGGGGTAATGGTTGCCGTCGGCAGAACGATGGACCTGATGTATCCGTCGTTCGAGGAGTTGATTGATATGAGCCGCCTTCGCGCACACGAGAGACCGATTGCCGTCGGAAGCGACATTCACCAACTCGCCCGCTATCTCGAAGGCTGGGTGAAATAGCGAAAATTGAGAATAGAAAATGGAAAATGAGGGTACATTCCCAAAAGTGTGATAACAAACGGTATTTGCTTTCCGTTTTCCCCTAATTATCAATTTTCCATTTTCCATTATCCATTAAACAAAACGATGTCCTTAAAAATAGCCATTGGGAGCGACCATCACGGCGTTGCCGTCCGTGTCAAAATAGCCGGTTTATTAGCCCAGGACGGGTACAGCGTTGCCGAATTCGGTCCCTCTCTGCAAGATACCGCTCACGTGGATTATCCTGATATTGCCGTACCGGTTTCGCAACTGGTGAGCAGCGGTGAAGCCGACCGGGGGATTTTGATTTGCGGTACGGGAATTGGTATGAGCATCACGGCGAACAAATTTTCCGGTGTGCGGGCGGCACCGGTTATTGATGAATTGTCGGCAGAATTGAGCCGCCGGCACAACGATTTGAACGTGATATGTCTTTCCGGCGAAATGCTGAACGAAGAAACGATAGTACATATCCTTCAGGTTTGGCTTACCACGCCGTTTGACGGCGACCGCCACGAACGGCGCGTTCACAAAATTGCCGAAATAGAAAAAATGCTGGGGTTAGCGGCAAAAACATAAAACCAGTACCAACAATACCAACAATACCAATACCGGTAATACCGGTACCGGTAGCACCGGTTATTTGCGGACGGCAGCGACGACAGCGGACATTGTTTCGGCAGGAACGGCTAGTTCTACGTTGCTGAAACCGGCGGACTCTAAACCGCTGCGGACTTCGTCAAAAGTGTAAACCTGACCGTGCGGTGTTTCGACCAGCATATCGACACCAAAAAAAGCCCCCGCCTTTGGCTGCGTCCGGTCGGAGTGCATAATGAAGTCCCGAACGGCAACTTTACCGCCGGGGTTTAGTGCCTGATACGTCTTTTGATACAAAATCCGGCACTCCGCCGAGTCAAACTGATGAATGATGGCACTAATCCAGGCGAAATCAAAACCGGTCGGAAAATCGTTTTTCAAAATATCGCCTTCGGCAAACTGAACACGTTGCTCATATTCCGAAGCGGTAAACCGTTTTCGGGCGGCGGCGATTCCCACCGGCAAGTCAAATATCGTTACCGCGGATTTCGGCAGCGCATTGAGAAAAGCCTGTGTGTACGTTCCCGATGCCCCGCCGATGTCGAGCAGTTTTTGAAACGATAATAAACCGGCACTGCGCAGCGACTCCAGCACGTCGCCGGCGATGTGCTGTGCAACCGAATTCATTGCCCAGATAAACGAATTGCGGTCTTCGGCAGCCCCTAAAATGCTTGGTTCTGTTTTCGGCGGTGTTCCTGTTTTAACGGCTTCGGAAAGCCGTGTCCAAGCCCGCTGAACGCAAGCCCTGTGCCGAATCATCGGAATATATGTTACCGGACTGCGGCGGTCGAGATAGTCCTGAAAATCATCGGCAACGCTGTACGCATCGTCCTTTTTCACGAGATAACCGGCGGCGGCGAGGGCATCTAAAAGACAAGCCGTTCCCCGCAAATCGGTACTGATGATTTGCGACAATTCGCCGGCGGTCAAGCGGTTGCTGTGCTGGAGCAGAACGGTGAAAACATCAAGTTCTGCACCGGCAGCGAGCAGCGATGCTTCCTGATAAACGGCGGCGGTTGCTTCGAGACGTGCTAAAATATCCGGCTTCGGCATCAGTGTCCTCCCGAATTGAGCGTAATGAACGTTTAGCGATAGTGTTCATTTTACAAACCGGCTGGGTCAATGACAAGTCCCGTTGTGCGTTATCGGTCAAA
>JAITQJ010000403.1 GCA_031288955.1 Planctomycetaceae bacterium
AATTTGCAGCGGCGTTGTGTGGAGGCAGAACCACCAAAAGGGAACGGCAGCGATGAAGATGACTGCCAGACATCCGAGGCATCGGCAGCGGCAGCATTTTTTGCTGCCCGATTTTGCACAGCACGCCGGCTTCGCCTGATTTTCGGCGGCACTTTGGACTTGTTCGTTTGACATAACTGTCAGGGAGGGGAAAGGATATTTGGAAAAAGGGTTTTTACAATTCGGCGACCAGTTCAATTTCGACTTTGGCACCTTTCGGCAGAGCGGCAACCTGTACGGTACTTCGTGCCGGTTTTGCTTCGCCGAGATGCTTTTCGTATTCCGTATTCATCTGTGCAAAATCGGCAATATCCGACAGAAAAACTGTCGTTTTGACAACCCGGCTCCAGTTCGTTCCCGCTGCGGCGAGAACACCGTCAAGGTTTTGCAAAACCTGCTGCGTCTGCGCTTCAATCGTATCACCGGCAAAGGTCATCGTTTCCGGTGAAAGCGGTATTTGCCCCGATGTGAAGAGGAAGCCGCCGGAAATAATTCCCTGCGAATACGGACCGATTGCCGCCGGTGCGGACTTTGTGTGAATCATTTTCATTCGATTTCGTCTAACGCTTCCTGAATTTTATGTTTCGGCTGTACGCCGGTCATCCGGTTGACAACGCGTCCCTGATGAAAAAAAAGCAGCGTCGGCAGCATATCGATACCGTATTTTACTGCCAGCGGAGCGTGTTCAGCCGCATTGACTTTAGCAACGGCAATATCACCTTCGTATTCTTCGGCGATTTCTTCGAGAACGGGGACCAACATACGGCAAGGCACGCAAGTCGGCGACCAGAAATCGACGAGAACGGGGGTATCTTTATTTATGACGGCATCAAAAGTGCCGGCAGTCAAGTCGGTAATTTGTCCCATATAAAAGCAAAAAAGATAACAGCACTACGACTCTACATTCTATCGCCTTGTTCACCGGATTGCAAGTCGCCGTACTGTTCTGCCGCACGAAGCGTAAAGCGGACTTTTGCAATCTGCCTTCATCTTGCGGTTAACGATTCGCAGCGGTATGATTGAATATCCATTTGGAAAAACGTTCGGATAATAACCGCAGGATATAAATGAAAACACTTGTGTTTGGAACCAATAACCGGAAAAAAGGTATCGAATTGGCAGAATTGCTTGCTCCTTACAGCATTGAAGTTAAAACTCTTGCCGACTTTAGCGAAACACTCGACGTTGTCGAAGATGGAAAAACCTTTATCGAAAATGCCCGAAAAAAAGCCGCCGAACAAGCCCGGTTTCTCAATGCTTGGGTTGTCGGCGAAGACAGCGGGCTTTGCGTTGATGCCCTCAAAGGTGCGCCCGGAATTTACTCCGCCCGGTTTGCCGCACTCCCTAAAGAGGCTGATGTTATCGCTGTCCCCTTGGACAACACTTCAGATGAAGCAAACAATCAGCGGCTCCTCGAACTTCTGAAAGACGTACCTTGGGAACAACGGACGGCACATTACACTTGTGCAGCTGCACTTTCCGACCCGTCGGGAACGATGTGCGGTGAGAGCGAAAATGTCTGCCGGGGCATAATCCGCTTTGAACCGTCGGGCGACGGCGGATTCGGCTATGACCCGCTTTTTGAAATTACCGAATATCATCAGACTTTCGGAGAACTTTCGTCCGCTGTCAAGCGCACCATATCCCACCGAGCCAGAACGATTCGGGAACTAACGCAGTTGATACTGACGATTGACGGTTAAAATGCCGCTTCCGCTTTCTACAGCGAGATAGCACTGGCGGGACAAGCGTCAACGCACGCTCCACATTCGGCGCAGGCACCTTCGTCCACAACGGCTTTGCCGTCTTCGACTTTCAATGCGTCAAGCGGACATTGCTGGGTACATTCACCGCAGCCGGTGCATTTGTTTTTATCAATCGTTACTGCCATTTCGTTATCTCCTTCTATGTGTACTGGAAATGATTACCGTTATTGTACCGCAAATTACCGGCGCATCAAGACGGGTATCCGGTACATCATACGGAGTACAAAGCCGGTTTTCTATATCCTCAAAGATTTCCCCGGACATTCCGCCGGTATAGACAAAAATGCGCCCTTTGCAAAACGGGATTATTTCGTTATAATAGATACCGCTTTTATTCTGCAACTTCCAAAAACCGTACACTAAAAAACAGACAGCAAGGATACAATATGGCTTTTCACCCGTTTCGGACATTTCAACGCAATCAGAAGTATTGGCTCGCTATTATCGGCGTTGCAACGATGGTCTCTTTCATTTTGCTGCCGGTACTTATACAACTGTTCTCCCGCGGCGGTTCAACACTCAATACCGTTGCGAAATGCCGGAGTTTCGGCAACGTGACCAATCAGTCGCTCGCCCAACTCAACGAAGACCGTGAAACGCTGCGCCGCTTTATGTACGTCCTTTATGAAAAACTTGCCGACCCCGCAGACGAAACAAAAACGAATTCGCTCCGTCCTCTGATGCAGTACATACGGCAATATGAACAGCGGCAGAACAGCGACACTCTCGTCAATAATTGGCTCCTGTCCAAATATGCCGGACAGCAAGGTCTGCGGGCAGACTGGGCTGCCGTCGGCGATTTACTGAAACAACTAACCGCAAATTATCTGACGGACGGTATCTATCAGGATTGCCTGAACTCCGTTGGAATTTCACATCAGCGGTTGGAATATCTGCTCGGCGAGGAAATTCTCCGGCAGCAATTACTGGAACGTTTTCAACTGTCGCTCGACCCGGTTTCACCAGCGACCCGCTGGGACTGGTATCAGCGTCTATACCGCAAAGTACAGATTGAAGCCGTTGCGGTCAGCGTTGAACAGTTCACCGGACAGGTTGCCGAACCGGACAAAAACGAATTGCAGACGTTCTTCGATACGCACAAGAAAAAACGTTATGATGCAACATCGCCGGACACTGGTTTTATCGAACCTGTTGAACTGGCACTACAATACGTTGTTGCCGAAGCGAATCAGAAGAGGCTCGATTCGGTAACGGAAGACGAGATGAAAAAGTTTTACGAAGAGAATAAAAACACGTTGTTTGTCAAACCGGAGCAGCCGGCAGAACCGGTAAAGGAATTACCGGGTTTGCCGGGATTGGGCGGTGCCGGCGTTCCGTTTCCTGCTCCGCCAAGACCAGCCGCCGCACCGGAGAAAAAGGAGGAATCTAAAAAAGAGAAACCGAAAGCAGAGGCAGCAAAACCGAATGAAGTAAAGAAAGAGTCTGAAATAAAGAAAGATGAACCTAAACCGGCAACTCCGCCTGCCGCTCCTGTTTCTGAAAATAAAGAGGAACCGAAAAAAACGTCGATGAATTCGCCGCTGACGGCAAAATTCGTCAAATATCAGGCACAGCCGGAAGAGTCGAAGTTGGCTGAAGCCAAGAAAGAAGAACCAAAACCGGTGCAATTCGTTCCGTTTAACGAGGTTAAGGAAAACATACGCAAGGAGTTAGCGGCAGAAAAAGCGTCAGCGTTGCTTCCAAAGATTCAGGAAAAGATGCGGGAATACGCCAAAACGTACAATGAACATTTTGAATCGGGTAAAACAGCCCCGCCGGTTCCCGATTTAACGCAACTGGCTGCCGAGAATGGTTTGCAGTTGAAGGTTGTCCCTGTTGGGACGCTGTTCCAAAACTTGCAGAATGAGTTTGCCCGCGGTTTGCAGGAACGGCAGCGGCTTGTTCAGTTGTATTCGCAAACGCCGATGCCTTTTGAATCGGAAATCTTTCCCGGCAGCAAAGGTGCCGTGTTGGTGTGGTTTACCGAAGTCAAAGCCGAAAAGAAGCCTGAAAAATTGCAGGATATTGAAAGCACGGTTGTAAAACGCTGGAAAGAGGTACAAGCCCGAACATTGGCAAAAGCAGCAGCCGAAAAACTGGCAGCGGAAGCGAAACTTTCGCAAAAGCCTCTGGAAGAAACGTTCAGAGGTAAAGACGGCGTTAAGGTTGTCGAAACGGATGCGTTCAGTTGGAAAACATACGGGGCTGGCATACATCCGTTGGCAGCGTTAATGCAGGGAATGCGTCCGGTGCTGGATGAAGTGCGGGAGCAAGGCGTGGCGGTCGGTAATTCGCTGATAGATAACAAAATTATTCATATTCCGGGCGATGACTTTATGCAGGCGGTATTTTCGTTATCGGTTGGCGAAACAGCAACGGCATTCAATTCGCCGGAGACTGCGTTTTATGTTGTTCGGGTCAAGAGCAGCACGCCGTCGGAAGATGTCCTTTGGGAGCGTTTCCAAACGGCGTATCCGATAGAATATATGTACGCAGGTCAACCGGAAGAGACGGCAGCGGCATATCGGTCTTGGCTGGACAACATTTACGAAGCGACGGGATTCAGTTGGGAGCGTAAACCGGACGACTTTGAGGAATGAGGCGGTAACGGCAGCACACAGGCGGGCGGAAAAAGTTTATTTATTCACCGTCCTGCCGTGTATTCCAATGCCAAGCCGTTGTACACTCTGGCGAGAACCGCCAGAT
>JAITQJ010000022.1 GCA_031288955.1 Planctomycetaceae bacterium
GTTAAGAATGAAGAATGAATAATGAAGGAAAACGGATAACCTGTATCTTCATTATTCATTATTCATTTTGCATTGTTCATTCTTAACAAATGCCGGATGCCACGCTATTCGCTCCATAAAATCATTATACAACCGGCACCGGCAGTTGCAAGAGCTGGTACCGCCAGCACGCTTGCAATTTTGCACATATATTGATAAAATGTTGCCGTATCAGTGGGGCTGTTATGGCTGGCTGGAACTGCCGAAGTTTGATTTTGTTAGACTTATGCAGTTTGCCTATTTTTTAGTTACCTAACAAGTCTATTATAGTAAGGAACAGGTCTAATATACTGTGGAACGCAATAAAGGCAAACTCGTTATTGTATCCGGTCCGTCAGGAGTCGGAAAAGGAACACTCCTCAAACGTGTATTCAATGAGAGCGGTCTGCCGCTTACGATGAGCGTTTCCGCAACCACCCGAAAACCGAGACCGGGCGAAAAAGACGGCGAACATTATCATTTCATTCAAGCCGAAGAGTTCGAGAAAAAACGTCTCGGCGGCGACTTTCTCGAATGTTTTGAAGTATTCGGAAAAGGCGTTTGGTACGGTACGCTGCGGCAAAACGTCGAAAGCGGACTTGCCGGCGGACATTGGGTTGTGCTGGAAATTGATGTCAAAGGTGCCAAAGCCGTCAAAGAAAAGTTTCCTGATGCCGTCTTAATGTTCATCGAACCGAAAAGCATTGAAGTCCTCAAAGACCGCTTGCAGGGACGCGGGACAGAAACGGAAGAAGCAATGCAGCGGCGGCTGGCAACGGCACTCGACGAACTCAAACACGCCGGAGAATTTGAATACCGCATCGTCAACGATAATCTTGATACAGCCGTTATAGAATTTATTGACGTGTTACGAAAACAGCAATGAAACTCAAACTGTTTGCCTGCGAGATAATTTTTCGGGAAATATGTGCGCTGGCGGCAATTTCCCCGCACCGTATTGACATCGAATTTTTACCGAAGGGGCTGCACGACATCGGCAAGAAAAAAATGCGTGAACGTTTGACAGCGGTATTAGATACGGTTGACGAAACGCAATATGATGCTGTTCTGCTTGGGTATGGACTTTGCAGCGGCGGAACAACGAACCTGACGGCGCGCACGATACCGCTGGTCATTCCCCGGGCGCATGACTGCATTACGTTTTTTCTCGGCAGCCGGAAGCGGTATGAAGATTATTTTTTTGCAAATCCCGGCGTGTATTTCAAAACGACGGGCTGGATTGAGCGGGGCGATAAGGACAGTCAATATCTTGAAATGATGCCGTTCTATAATAAATTGACTTTTATCGAGACGGGCGTTGAAGCGAACGATTTTTTTGAGCGGGCGACGCAGCAACTTGCCGGTGAGCGGAATTGGGAGTATGAAAAGGTACAGGGCGACTTAACGCTGCTCCGGCGTTTCGTTTTCGGCGATTGGAACGAAGACTTTCTTATTGTCCAACCCGGTCAAACGACTCAATTTGCATATAGCGAAGATATTATTTCAGCAAAGTAAATTCGCCGACGAATGTGATACTGTTGCAATCCGCCGAGCGTAATGTAGAATGGGTCAGTGTAAATATAGCAGATACAACTATGCCGTCAATTTTTCGCAGTACCGTTTCTATTGTTTTCACTCTTGCAGCGTGTGCCGCTGTTTTGAAAGCCGATGATGCGCCCGGTTATACCGATGCTCCGCAAATACCGGGGTCGCAATGGAAAATGCACGATAAAAATCGTCCGCAGCCGCCGAACGTCATTGCCGGAAAAGGCGGCATCGGCATAACTCCGCCTTCCGATGCCGTTGTTCTCTTCGACGGAAAAAGCCTCGAAAAATGGAACGGCAAAAATCTTAACGCCGTTCAGGACGGTGCTTTCGACATTCGCAAAACAGGCGGTCTGACAACTAAAGAGTCTTTCGGTTCATTTCAACTGCATATCGAATGGAAAACCGGTACCGCAAAAGAAGAGCGTATGCATTGGGGCAATAGCGGCGTATTTCTGCTCGGCGGTGCTGTCGAAATTCAGATTATCGAGTCGCGGGACAGTTATATTTACGCCGACGGCAATGCCGGTGCCGTGTACGGTCAAGCCCCGCCGCTCGTCAATCCCGCCCGGAAACCGGGGGAATGGCAGAGTTTCGACATTGTCTTTGACGCTCCGAAAATTGAGAACGGAAAGCAAACCAAAGCGGCGTACGTCACCGTTTTTTACAACGGCGTGTTGGTGCAGAACAATACAGAAATTCTCGGTACAACACTGCACAAAACAGCACCGAAACCGCTGACCAAAGAGACCGGCAGCATATCACTCCAGGAACACGGTTCGAGTGTTCAATTCAAAAACATTTGGTTACGAAAATTGTAAGGGATGAACGATATTATTTCTGAATTACATTGGCGGGGGTTGATTCATCAGTTGACCAACGAGGACACGATTGCCGACTGGCTGTCGGAGAAATCCCGCACCGTTTATGCCGGTTTCGACCCGACCGCTGACAGTCTGCACGTTGGGCATCTCGTTGCCTTGATGAATTTGCGTCGATTCCAGCAGTTCGGACACCGTCCGATAGCCCTTGCCGGCGGTGCCACAGGAACAATCGGCGACCCCAGCGGGAAAAGCGACGAACGAAAACTGATTACTAAAGAACAAGTCGGGTATAATATCAAATGTATCGAAAAGCAGTTGCGGAAATTTCTGCGCTTTGACCATTCGCCGACCGGGGCGGTTATCGTCAATAATGCCGACTGGTTCTCGCAGTTTTCGTACATTGATTTCTTGCGTGATGTCGGAAAACATTTTTCCGTGAACGTGATGCTGGCAAAGGAGTCGGTGAAACTGCGTCTTGAAAATAAGGACTCCGGTTTAAGTTTTACGGAATTCAGTTATATGCTGATGCAGAGTTATGACTTTGTGCATTTGTACAAGACATACAACTGTGAAATGCAAATCGGCGGCAGCGACCAATGGGGTAATATCACGATGGGCTGTGATTTTGCCCGACGGCTCGGTGTGCTGCAGCAGGGACAACTGCAAGGTTTGACCAGTCCGCTGTTGACCAAAAATGACGGAACGAAAATGGGCAAGACGGAAGGCGGAGCGTTGTGGCTCGACCCGAATAAAACGCCGCCGTATCTGTTCTATCAATACTGGATAAATTTGGACGACGCGGATGTCGAAAAGACGCTGAAGATATTTACGGATTTGCCGCAAGAGGCGATTGCCGAAACGGTATCGCAGCATCAAGCCGACCCAGGACAGCGGATTGGTCAGCGAAAGGTTGCGGACGAATTGACGCAACTGGTACACGGCGAGTCGGGTTTGTCGGCGGCAAAAAAGGCAACAGACATTCTTTTCGGCGGGGAAATCAGCGAGTTAGATGATGCGGCACTGGGGGCGATATTTGCAGATGTGCCGAGCAAGGAGTTGGGGCGTTCGCTGTTATCGGCGGGATTGCCGCTTACTGAGGCATTGGCGGCAGCGGGATTAGTGCCGTCGAAGAGCGAAGCCCGGCGGATGATTCAGCAGGGCGGGGCATATATTAACAACCGCCAGATTGCCGATGTCAATGCGGTTTTAACGATGGAGCATTTAGCCGGTGAAAGTTTAATGGTCGTCCGCAGCGGTAAAAAGAAATATGCTTTGCTGCGGTTCGTTTAATAACCTGTCCCGGCACTGCTGGTGTTGGCTAACCCTTTATGGTGATGATTCAGACCGAAGACCTGACGAAACAATACGGTACACTGTTTGCTTTGAAAGACTTGAAACTCAATCTTTCTCCCGGTGATTTGTTCGGATTCATCGGTCCGAACGGCAGCGGCAAAACAACGACGATGAAAATTCTTGCGACGCTTTTACAGCCGACTTACGGAGAAGCCTCGATTTGCGGTTATTCGATTTATACACATCCGAAGGAAATCCGCCGAATGGTCGGTTATATGCCCGACTTTTTCGGAGTTTATGACGATATGAAAGTTATCGAATACCTCGAATTTTTCGCCGCTGCTTACCGGATTAAAGGTGAAAAACGGAAACAAGTTTGCAGCGAAATGCTTGAACTCGTTGACCTCGGTTACAAGCGGGACGCATTGGCAACATCACTTTCACGGGGAATGACGCAGCGGCTCGGTTTGGCACGTGTCCTGCTCCACGACCCGCAGGTTTTGCTATTAGACGAACCGGCAAGCGGTCTTGACCCCCGCGCAAGAATTGAAATGCGGGAACTCTTAAAGCGGCTCGGTACACGAGGGAAAACAATTATGGTCTCGTCGCATATTCTGCCGGAACTTGCCGATATTTGTAACAAAGTCGGCATCATTGAGCGGGGCGAACTGCTTATCAATGCAGATGTTTCCGAAGTAATGCGGAAAGTACGCGACCATTTGGTGATTCTCGTTGAATTGGTTGACCGCATTGATGAAGCGGCGAAATTGCTGGAACAGCATCAATCAGTGCAGTCGGTTGAACGCAGTAACGATGTACTGCGGCTGTCGTTAAAAAATGTACAGGAACTCAGCGATTACAGCGACTTGCCGGCGTTATTAGTACAGAACGGTTTCAAAATCCGCTCCTTCAAAGAGGACGAAATCAATCTCGAAACCGCCTTTATGACCCTGACAAAAGGCATTACAGCGTGAACAAAAAACCGCACCGTGAGTGCCGGGAACAAACTTTATTTTGTACAACTTTATTGTGTAACAACTATGCAGCCATCAACTTGGACGAAAACGATTGTCGCCTCAATGACCAGTTACATTGATGCCGGCTCTATTGTTGCCGGTGCCGCCGGACTGACACTTTGGGAAAAATATCTCGGTATGGACACGAATCAGGTCGGTCTGCTCAATGCGTGCAGTTCCAATGCGCTGTCCGCCGCTATCGGTGCCTTAATCGGCGGACGAATCTGCGATTTGTACGGACGCAAACTCGTTTATACTTACGATTTGCTTTTCTACATTTTCGGAATGCTCTTCATTGTCTTCGGCTGGAATTATCCGATGCTCCTGGTAGGTTACGTTATAGTCGGTCTTGCCGTCGGTGCCGATGTTGCCGCCTCGTGGACTCTCATCGCCGAAAATGCACCCGCCGAAAACAGGGCAAGGCATTGCGGCACAGCCCAACTAATGTGGGCGTTAGGTCCCGCCGTCGTGCTGCTGCTTTCCGCCGTCGTCAATTATTTCGGTTTAGGCTTGCTCGGTAACCGGTTAGTGTTCGGACATCTTATTGTCATTGCGTTCATCGTTTGGCTGATGCGGCTTCGGATGCCGGAATCGGAAGAATGGATTGCCAATAAGAAAAAAGAAAAAGAACTTATTGCTTCCGGTGTTCGGCAGAAAACGAGTTACTGGGATTTGTTCACCAATCCTGTCAACCTGCGGGGAATCCTTTTACTGGTCGGCGTGTATATGGTCTGGAATCTCGCTGCCGGTACCAGCGGCGGTTTGATGCCGTATATCTATGAGAAAGCGGGCGGAGTCAGTACAACGGCTTCGCAAGTCTTGACCGCGTTATTGTTTGGAACATCTTGTTTCGCCACGCTTTTTATTTTTATGACCTTGGCAGACAAATACAGCCGCCGCTGGATTTACTGTATCATTGCCTCTTTATACATTGTTGCTTGGGGATTGTTCCTTTTACCGAAAGAATATCTTGGCTTGACGGTTTTTGCTGCCGGTTCAATTTTGATGGGCATCAACAACGGTTCCGGTCAACAGGCGTTTTACCAAATGTGGGGAGCGGAAATGTTTCCCGCACGTTATCGGGCGGCGGCACAAGGTTTTTCGTTCTT
>JAITQJ010000046.1 GCA_031288955.1 Planctomycetaceae bacterium
CGATGCGGTTGGACTCGGATAATCGCCGTACCAATCGTTGCACCACTCATACACGTTACCGTGCATATCGTACAAGTTCCAAGCATTTGCCTTCTTTGTACCAACTTCGTGCGTTTTACGGCCGCTATTTCCGCTATGCCAGCAATATGCGCCAAGCGAATCCGCCGAATCACCAAAACAATATGCAGTCGTGCTGCCCGCACGACACGCATATTCCCACTGCGACTCCGTCGGCAATACAAACTTATAACCTTTCGGCGCAATACCAAGTGCGTTTAATTTCTTCACAAACTCCCGACAAGCGTCCCAAGATACCTGTTCCACCGGTAACTTCGCTCCTTTGAAACGGCTCGGATTTTCTCCCATTACCGACTCCCATTGTTCCTGTGTTATCTCCGTTTCACCCATCCAGAAACCCTGCGACAACGTTACCGGATGGAGTTGTTCGTTATTCTCTCTTTCCGCTTCCGATAACGGCGAACCCAT
This sequence comes from Planctomycetaceae bacterium, assembly GCA_031288955.1. Taxonomy (GTDB): domain Bacteria; phylum Planctomycetota; class Planctomycetia; order Pirellulales; family Thermoguttaceae; genus WRKP01. The sequence continues at coordinate 487 of JAITQJ010000046.1, forward strand.
CGTGAACGCTCCTGCCGGACAATAGCGGACACGGGACTCCACGTCCTTAATCGTCAACTCCAACGGGTCGCCCGCCTTGGATTCTGCCTCTTTTTTCGCAGTCTCTTCGCCTTCACAATAGGGAACAGTGAAGTTCGCAGCACATATCAACAGGAGCATCATTCCTGCAAAGATAAACGGCAAAGCAGATGTTCGCCCGTTGTTGTTTGCGGAAAGCATTGGTGTTTTCATCTTATTCTTCATTGTTATGGTTAACAGCGCAAAGGCGCGCCGAACAGGTCGCTATTCTAGGGCGTGTTGACTCTACTCGCAAAATTGTGAATTTTAGGCGAAAATGGCTGTATTTGAGTAAAAAATGCTTTTTGAAATTTTTCTCAATCAGCCCAAATTAATACCTATTTTACCTATATTGCAAGCGTCAACACGCCCTAACACCCAAGAGACGCTATCGCAAGATTGCGCATTCAAAAAGAGCCGCTAACTTGCGTTAGCGGCTCCGACGGCGGCGGTTCTGCAACTCGTTGCCTATAACATTAAGATACCGAATATGCTCCTTGTGCTGCTGTTGTGGCGAAGATGGTCGCTTTGATACCCGTCCTTGTTTCGTATTCTCTGCCGATAGCCGCTGTAATTTCCGCTTCCTTATCCGATTCGATAAGCGAAACAGTACAGCCGCCGAAACCGCCGCCGGTCATTCTGCTGCCGAAAACGCCGTCTAACCGGCACGCAATATCAACAAGCGTATCAATTTCGCTGACCGTTATTTCAAAATCGTCCCGCATCGAAATATGGCTTTCGCACATCAAGCGTCCCGCCGTTTTCCAGTCTTTTCCCGACAATGCCTCTGCTGCAAAAACCGTCCGGTCATTTTCCGTGATTACGTGTTTTGCCCGCCGGTAACACACACCGCCGTCCGGTTCTTTATCGAAAACCGGTTTGGCTGACTCCAGTTGCGGCATCGCTGCATCTCTCAAAAAAGGGACTCCCAACAGTTTCGCCGCCTTCTCGCACTGCCGCCGCCGGTCTGGATATTCACTGCCCGTCAACTCGTGTTTAACATTGCTGTTAACGATTAAAACGGCAACAGACGGGTCATCAAGCGGTACCATTTTCGGCACACGACTGCGGCAATCGAGGAGCATTGCGCAGCCTTTCTGTCCCAGTGCCGAGATAAACTGGTCCATAATGCCGCAGGGCATTTTAGCGTATTCGTGTTCGGCTTTTTGGCACAGCAACGCTTTTTGGACGGGGTCGAAACGGTGTCCGGCAATCACTTCGGCGAGCGTTGCCGTTGCGACTTCCAACGACGCACTGCTCGAAAGTCCGCCGCCGAGCGGAACGTTAGAGTTGATGACGGCATTGAACGGCTGTAATTTCGCCCCGTTTTCAACGCAGTTTTGCAGTGTCCCCTGCACGTAATCCGACCACGTTACGGTGTCGGCAGGTTTCGCGCTGCCGTCGATAAATACCGTCTTGCCGGCGTTTTGATTGACGCTGAACACGGTACTTTCGGCGGACGAACTTTTACCGGCAGCGATGACGGTATAACGTTCGATAGCCATCGGGAACACAAAGCCGTCGTTGTAATCGGTATGTTCGCCGATAAGATTAACTCTGCCGGGCGCAGCCGTTATCCATTCGGGTTCCTTGCCGAAGCGTTCGGTAAAAATCTTTTTCGTTTGTTTAATCAGAGAATTCATTGGATAGAAAAATGAAGGACAACTACCGGTTCATTATTCCTTGTTTCTTGTTCCTTTTCAAGTACCGGTCATTGTGTTATAATGGTGTTATGCCTTTAACCAAACTGTCCCGATGAAACGTTGCGTCCTTTTCCTTGCCGTACTTTTTACCGTTGGCTCTCTGTCCGCACAAAACACGGCAGAAACGGCTAAACAGTTGCAAACACTGCCCAATAACGGCGGAGCAAACGAAGATTTCTGTCTTCAGGTTCTCAAACGAACCGGAGATGATAACGACACGCTCTTTCTCAAAATTCTTGCGTGCAAACAACTCGGAAAATACGGTACCAAAGCCGCCGTTCCCGTCTTGCTGCCGCTCTTCGATGCCGGAGAACAAGGTTTTTATGTCCGGTACGCTCTGGAAACTCTGCCCGGTACCGATGTTGATGCCGAAGTCTGCAAATATATCAAAGACATTAAATCCCCCGTCGCCCTTGCCGGAACGTTGACGACACTCGGAGTCCGTGCTAATCCCGATTCCGCAGCAGCGGCAAAAGAATATCTGGCAAACGAAAACCCCGATGTCCGAAAAGCAGCCGCTTATGCTTACGCCCGCTGCGGCGGTGATGCGGCAATCGGCTTTTTCGTCAATCCGAAAATCGACCCCGAACAGGCAGACTCCGGTTTTCTCCTTGCCGAAAACTTTTTGCGGCAAAACGAAAAAGCGAAGGCGTTGACAGTTTATGATGCTCTTGCGGCAGCCGACATTCGTCCCTATCAGAAAGAATCCGCCGTGCTGCAAACGATACTCGTTCGCGGTGCGGACGGCATCGGGCAACTTGTCAAACAACTGCGTTCGTCTTCGCCGAAAGAATTTGCCGTTGGTTTGCGGGCAGGCAGAGAAATGACCGGCGGAGAGGCAGTGGTGAAAGCGTTATCGCAACAGATTACTGCCGAAACCGATTTGTTCCGCAAATCGCTTATTGTCCGCGCTCTCGGCGGACGCAAAGACACGGAATCCGTTGCCGCTGCGCTGCCGGTTCTTGCTGTGCTGGCAAAGTCAGGAGACGAATCCGTTCGGATAGCGGCAATCGATTCGCTGGGAACGAACAAAAGTATTTCCGCATTACCGGTGCTGCTTTTTGCGGCAATGCAGCAAACGGATGCCGGTGTTGCGGCTGCGGCGAAAAAAGCGTTGATAAATCTGCCCGGTCAAAATGTCGATGCGGCGATTGTGGAACTTGCCGAATCCGATGATGCGCTGACGAGGGCATCCGGTTTGCAGTTGATTGAGGAACGGCGTATCGTTGCGGCATTTCCGCTGCTGCTTCGTTATGCCGGTGATTCCAATACGGAAGTCCGCAATGCCGCGTTGAGTGCGTTAGGACAGGTTGCCGAGGCGGACGATATGCCGAAGTTGCTTGAAATTTTTGCCGCCGCGAAAGACCAGACGGAGTCGGCGCAGATACTTGAAACGCTGAAATCTATCGGCACGCGCGTTGCGGCGGAGAAGGCAGTGCAGCACGTTGAGACGCAACTGGCAAAGTCGTCAACGGCACAAAAAGCGGTGCTTATCAATTTGTTACAGGAAATCGGCGGGGCAAAGGCGTTGGCGATTGTCTCAAGTTATGCGTTCGGTGATGATGCGGTTCTGAAAGATGCGGCAACGGAATCGCTCGGAAAATGGAGCAAAACAGACGATGTCAATGCGGCAGCGGAAGTGTGTCTGAAACTGGCGGAGAGTCAGACGGGCAAGTACAAAGACCGGTCATTGAGCGGAGCGGTACGGATTGCCCGGCAATTTGCGATGCCGGAAACGCAGCGGATTCAAATTTGTTCGGCAGCGTACAAATTGGCATCGAACGATAAGGACAAGTTATTGGTTGTTGATGTTTATTGGCGGCATCCGTCGTTAAAAATGCTTTCGGAGTTGATGCAGTACATTGACGAGCCGGCATTGACAGAAAACGTGTGTGATGCGGCGGTAAAGTTATCGGAGAAGATTCAGGAGAAGTCGCCGGCGGTCAAAAAGGCAATGGAAACGGTACTTGAAAAGGCAAAAGACAACACCGTCAAAGACAAAGCCCGCATCGTATTAAGCCGGCAGTAAAATGTTATGGAGGCGGCACAAGAGCGGGGTGTTGTTAACAGTAAAGAATGAATAACAGATACCGCAAGGTATTAACCAGTGTATTCATTATTCATTCTGCATTTTTAGTTTCGTTCCGCCGTCGCAAGACGAAGACGGCGGGGCGAACGATAGCGGCTGATAGCGGCTGTTGCATTGGTACGCATCTGTCGTCAATTCCGCCGTTTCGTTACCGGCTGGCATCCAACACCGCTTCAATACGGGAAAATATATCCTCGACCGTACCAAGACCATCTATCGTCTTCAATAAGCCCTTCTTGCCGTAGTAGTCCAATAACGGACTCGTTATCGTATGATAACCCTTAATCCGCTCCTCCACTGCCGCCGGTGTGTCATCCTTGCGTCCCCGCCCCGACAAACGCTTGCGTAACTCCTCGTCCGGCACCTTTAACTCCAAAACAACATCCAAAGGCGTTTTCGCTTCCGAAAGCATCTTGTCCAACGCTTCCGCCTGCGCTATCGTTCGCGGAAAACCGTCTAACAAAAAACCCTGTCTGCAATCGTCCTTTTTCAGACGCTCCGCAATAATGCCGATAATCACGCCGTCTGGAACGAGTCGACCGCCCGACATATATTTGTCAGCCTGCACACCGATTTCTGTCTTGGCATCACGCGCCGCCCGGAGCATATCGCCGGTCGAAAGATGCACCGGCTTATACTTCGTAATAATTTTTTCCGCTTGCGTGCCTTTACCTGCACCGGGAGGTCCAACGAATACTAATCTCATCTGTTCAAAGGGGTTAGTGAGTCTTTTCTAAAAGACCTTTGTAATTACGCATTATCAAATGACTGTCGATTTTGTCCACAAGGTCTATGATAACGCTCACAACAATCAATAGACTCGTTCCGCCGAAAAATCCCGCAAGGAGATAGTTATCGGAACCGACTATCGTTGTCGAAATAATGTTCGGCAATATCGCAATCACGGCAAGGAACGAAGCCCCAACATACGTTATCCGCACCATTACCTTTTCAAGATAATTCGATGTCGTCGAACCGGGACGGTAACCGGGAATGAACGAGCCGTAATTTTTCAGGTTCTCCGCCATATCTTTCGGGTTAAATGTAACCGCCGTCCAGAAATAACAGAAGAAATAAATTCCGATAATGAACAACAGGATAAAGACGAATGTTTGTCTTTGGAACGCGTCGTTGCAAGCGGAAATAAACCAGCCCCACCAGGTTGACACATTACCGGAATCCAGCATTGTAAACGCCGCTTGCGGGAACAACAGCAAACTGCTCGCAAAGATAATCGGCATCACGCCCGCCTGATTCACCTTCAGAGGTAAATACTGCCGCGTACCGCCGAATGTTCGTCTGCCTTTGATGTGTTTTGCGCTCTGCGTTGGAATACGCCGTTGTCCTTTCGTTATAAAAACGACACCGACGACGACGACAACAAATAACACGAGTAAAACAAGCAGCACTTCAACACCGAGTTGCGAACTGTCGGAACCAATCCGCAAGCCGCCGCCGTGTCCGTTCAAACGAGTCCAAAGCCGACCGAGTGCTGCCGGCAAGTTGGCGATAATACCCGCCATAATCAGCAAACTGATTCCATTGCCGATACCGTATTCATCAATTTGTTCACCGAGCCACATCAGGAATGTTGAACCGGCGGTCATCACCAAAACGGCGGTCAGTATCCAGCCCATACCGAGCGTCCCGTCGGGACCGAGCAATGCTGAGTTATAAAGTCCCATCCGTCCGATAGTCAGGACGTAGAAATAACTTTGGAACAGGCATATCACAACGGTTGCGTACCGCGTGTATTCGTTAATCTTTTTTCGCCCGCTTTCGCCTTCTTTCTGTAACTTTTCGAGCGGTTCCCAAACTGTTGCGAGGAGTTGAAAGATAATCGATGCCGAAATATACGGCATAATACCGAGACCGAATATCGTTAACTGCTCAAATTGCGTACCGGTGAAGACGGAAACCTGCGACATCAGTTGAGACAACCCTGTCGAGTTTGACCACATTTGACGCATCTTCTCAACATCAATAATCGGCAGCGGAATCCACCAGCCGATACGATAGACCGCCAATAATCCCAGCGTCAAAAATATCTTTTGACGCAGTTCGGGAATCGAAAAAATGATACGGAGTTTGGAGAACATAGATGCTATTATATCCGAAAACGAAACAAAGTTAACCGCAAAAAACACGAAAAACGAAACAATCGAAAGAATTCGTCTATTTCGCTAGTTCGTGTCAAATTGCCGCTCATTTCTTCCATTCGCCGGAAAAAAA
>JAITQJ010000089.1 GCA_031288955.1 Planctomycetaceae bacterium
CGCTCCCTGGTCGATTGCCATCTGCACATAACTTTCGCTCAAAACGCTCTCAAAGTTCCGCATTGTAACAACCGTAGCGATACCGTAAAGTATTTTTTGTTTCTGCAATTCCTGACAGCCGGCAACCGCCTTTTTGAACGTCCCTTCGCCGCGGCGGGCATCGTTTTGATGTTCAAAACCGTCAAGGCTGACGAGCGGTGAAACGTTGCCTGCATTTTTTAACCGGCGTACGTTTTCGGCATCGAGAAAATGTCCGTTGGTGATAATCTGAAAATACGCTTCAGGATGTGCCTCAATGATTTTCCAAAGTTCCGGCGAGAGAAACGGTTCTCCGCCGAGCAGCGTATAAAAATAAACGGACTGCTTTTGTGCAGTGCGGATGATATTGTCAATGGATTCAAATGACAGCGTTTTTCGCTCCCGATAATTTTTTTGGGGCAATAATGCGGAATCGCCGGGTACCGATTCGTCATCGTTTCCGCCGACCCAACAGCCACGGCAGCGGAGATTGCAGGCGTTTGTAAGCGAAAAAAACAGGAACGGCGGAAACTGTATGCCGTCTTTAAGACGCTGTTTGAAGGCACGCAGCGCGAAATAACTTTTTCCGCACCAAAGTATTGCCGCCTTGTAAAGCAGCCGCCAAGAGACTTCACAAACACAGCGGTAAAAGAAACGAAAAAGCATCAGTCCATTTTAACAACACTCCGGTAATATTCAACAAATCTGTCCTGCTCAATGGCTTGGCGGGCTTCGGCAACAAGACGCTGATAGTATGTCAGATTGTGAATCGCCAATAATATCGGACCGAGCATTTCATCCGCCATAAACAAGTGCCGCAAATATCCCCGGCTCCGCTGACACGCCGGACACGGACACGTTTCGTCCAGAGGTCTGCTGTCCCGCTGGTACTTTTCGTTGCGCAAACGCAGCGGTCCCGACGGTGTAAAAGCCTGTGCGTTGCGTCCATTGCGGGTCGGCATCACACAGTCAAATAAATCAACGCCCCGTAAAATGCCGTTCAGAATATCCTCCGGCTTACCGACTCCCATCAAATACCGCGGCTTGTCTTTCGGCAAATACGGCAGCGTAAAATCCAGCGCATCGTACATTTCCTGCGGTGTTTCACCGACACTCAAACCGCCGACGGCGTAGCCCGGAAAATCCAACTCTGCCAGCATTTCGGCGCAGCGTTTCCGCAAGTCAGGTTCCAAACCGCCCTGCACGATGGCGAATAATTTTTGATACGGATGCGCTGCCGCTTCTTTACAGCGTTTTGCCCAGCGGACTGTCCGCAGCATTGCGTCTTCCAATGTTTGATAATCGTTCGGCAGACCGGCAACGTGGTCGAGTACCATTGCAATATCGCTGCCGAGAGCCTCCTGAATTTTGATACTGCGTTCGGGCGGAAGTTCGATTTTACTGCCGTCAATATGCGACCGAAAAACGGCACCGTCATCGTTTATCCGCATCATTTTAGCGAGCGAAAAGATTTGAAAGCCGCCGCTGTCGGTCAGAATTGGTTTTTTCCAGCCGCAAAACTGATGCAGTCCGCCGAGGTCTTTGACGACATCTTCGCCGGGGCGCAGTGAAAGATGATATGTATTGCCGAGTATCATTTCGGCACCGGTACTTTGTAATTGCGAAATTTCGACACCCTTGACCGTACCGAGAGTCCCGACGGGCATAAAGGCGGGCAGTTCAACGGTACCGTGAGACGTTGTCAAGCGTCCCCGCCGCGCTCCGCAATGAATGTCCTGATGAAGAAGTGTGTACACGTGTTTTGAATGTGAAATAGACGAAACAGCAAAACAATGCGGAAAATTTCGTCTTTTTCATTATTTTCTGTATAAAAACCGTCAGAACTTCGTTAATTCAACGCCGTATCAAAGTGCAGTTCGATGAGCGCCCAGGGATTAAGTACCGATAATGTCTGCACTGGTTTGCGGTAAAAGGTGAACGTCCATACTACCGGATACTGTTCGCATTTCAGTATGTAACGAATTACCGTAATGTCTTCGCCGAAGTGTTTTACATCTAGTTTTTCGGAGTCCAAAATGTTGCCGAACTGCATTTTAAGTTCGTCGATTTGTGTTTTCAATTCGCCGACTTGATTTGCCGCCGCCGGATTGCCTAGCGGACTCTGACGCAGCAGTTCGTCCAACGCTGACTGTGTTTCGCCTTTTGCCAGATTACTGAAAAATCCCTTGATTTTCGTATCAAATTCGCTGTCTCGGCTCGTTTCGCTGCCTGCCGGCTGCGCTCCAAGCGGTATAATTCGCAATGCCGGCAGCAGCAAGACTGCTGCGGATAGAAGGGCAAAAATGATAATGGCATTGCGGAACATAATCGTAAATGGTTAGCGGCAGCGGACAGACGACTACCGTACGCTCCCCATTTTCCGCTTTTTGCAGCACTTTGTCAACCGGTGATTGAATAGACTTGTTCGGTAACGTTAATTTAGGCGATTTGTGATGATGGACCGCTGGCAGTACGCACTCACCAGTGCCTATCAGCGGGAACACAAAAACGGCGGACGAGCGGCAAAAAAGTTACCGGTCGGCAATCGGCTGCTGCTCACTCTGCAATACTGGCGTGAA
>JAITQJ010000109.1 GCA_031288955.1 Planctomycetaceae bacterium
TGCATCTCGAACAAATCGGAGTGAAACTAACGCAGTTGACGAAAAAGCAGGCAGAATACCTCGGCATACCGGTCGAAGGACCGTTCAAACCGGAGTTTTACCGGTATTAGTTTGCCGCCGCCCGGATTTGCCCTTGTATCGTCTTTGCAAAATCGTTATCGTTCCGCCGATAACTAAAATAAATACGGCAATCACGATGCAGCACATTTGTTTTTCCCTCGGCATTACGGTTTTTTTCGGTATTGCGGCGGTGCTTTGCTCTGCGCAGGATATTGATGTGTTTAGTTCAAACGATAGTCCGCCGGCAGCCCCGGCAGACTTTTCTGCACCGTCGGTAGTTCCGGCGCACGCTGTTGCTCCGCCGGATTTATCGGCGAATGAACCTGCGAATGCCGCCGGTGATGTTGCAGCAGAACTAGCACACGCCGGAGATGTTACGGCAAAACCGGCAGCATCAAAGCCGGCACCAACGGCAGACTCCGCCGTTACGCAGCCGCATACGATTACGGCAAAACAATTTACCGGCGGGGCTGGAAGACGCAGTCCGCTGCGGGAGCGACCGGCACCGGCGTTGTCCGAAGTTGCTCCGCCCGTAGCGGCACGAAGCGAACCAGCGTTTGCAACGCAGCCGATAACGTCTGCTGTGCCGGCGGCAGCAACCCGCATTGATGCCCCAAAAGAATTGGCAGCGAATCCGCTTGCCAGTCAACCGGCAGACCATCCGCTTGCCAAATATCTCCGAATGCCGAGCGAAAGTCTATCCCGCATTACCGGCAAAGCATTGTCCGTTGAGGATTTACTCAAAGGCGCACGTGCCGCCGCAGCCCGGCAGCAATTACTTCAAGCGTATTGGGAATTGTCCGGCAGGCTGGCAGCATATCATATTCAGCGCGACCATAATCTACCGGCAACACGTATTGCCGAATTGGAGTTTATCAAAGCCCAATGGAATCTTGCCGAACAACTGAAGCGGCACAAGAGCATTGATTGCACGGAAAAAGATTTGCCGATACCGACGGACTATCCGCTTTACCAGCGTTATGAAACGTATGCCGACAAAATTGCCCGAACCGAACGGACGGAGCATTTGTCGCATCTGATACCGATTCAGGAACAGTTAATCGAAGCGAAAATGCAGACGCAGCGCATTGATGATTTACTGGACTTGACGACAACGATTGTCGAGTACAACAAGATGATAGCAGAGTATGCTTCGGCAACGGTTGCGTCCAGCATCAGCAACGAAGCGTTGGTCGGTGCCGTCATTAAACTGGTAAAACGCGGCAAACCGCAGACGCAATTTATCCAGCAAACAAGTTATACACCAGATAACTAACACTTAACCCGCTTTAATTTTATGAGCATAGATACACTCTACACGCCGGCGACGAGTTCGGCTTCATCGGCAGTGGTTTCTGACCGGATGAACGAATTGACGATGAGCGACTTTATCAATATGATGACTGCCGAGTTGACGAATCAGGACCCGACGAATCCGATGAGCAACACGGAGATGCTTTCGCAAATCAGTCAGATTCGTTCGATAACGTCGAATGACCGGCTGACGAGCGGCATTGAAGCGTTGTCATTAGGGCAAGCCTTATCAACGGCTTCGGGGCTTATCGGCAAAACGGTAACGGGAGTAAACACGCTTAACGAAACGATAACCGGCAAAGTTGACAAGGTAACGATAGAAGACGGCAAAGCGAAACTTTACATCGGTTCGTCCATCGTGAACGTTGAAAATGTTACGGCAATAAATAATACGTAAACAGTGCTGCTCAAAACCGCGGCGGCATAGAGATATTCATTTCTTTAGCCGCTCCTTGATAAACAGCCGTTTCGCCTGAATACCGCCGCTGTCAAATTGCCGGAAACTTTCCGGTGCCGGCAATTCCATCTCGCCGGTTATCCACGCTTTGTATTTATTTACGTTCTCCCGCTCTATCGCCGCCATTTTGTCCCGCTTCATCTGATAATAAGCGTACTCCGCTTGCTGCTGCGGCGACCAGTTCCGCTCCTCCGTGTAAGAACCCCGGTAAGGCACGAGTAAATCAATCCACAGTGCCAGAATACGCCGCTCCGAATCACTCAACTGTACGTCCTTATGTAACTCCGAACGGCTGCCGGTGTCAAACATACGCACCAATTTACTCTTTGCCGAACCGGCAAAATACGGCGGCAGCATTGACGGAACAGATTGTACATTAAGCCAACGAACGGTTTCATTTGCCTGACCGTTATTCGTCAGATTCAAATACGACTCGCTGTAACGCAATAACTGATTCGACGCTCCCCTGAACGGTACCACCGTACTCTCCAACGACTTTACAGAGGCTTTCACTGTGTCCGCAGCGGCTTTACTGTTATGGCAACTGATACAATGTTTGTCCAAAATCGGCTGCACGGATTTTTTGTAACTGAAACCGGAATTCGGGTCAACATCTTCGAGCGGCACCGGCTTTTTCGGGGCTTTTCGTAACGCTAATGTCCGCATTGCCCCGCCGCGGGACAACGGATTGTTTTTCGTGGCGTTTTTATCTTCGTGGCAGCCGAAACAGTTCTGCCTCTCGCCGGGCTGCAATGTTGACCAACTCCGCATCGTTTGGACGGTCTCGCCCCGGTCATTGAGCAGTTGAAAATACAGCGGTGTCCGTGCCGGCACTTCAAAAAAAGCACTGCCGTCCGCTTCGACCGGAACCGTACCGAGAACACGTTTGACATCCCAAGAACCGTTATCTATCGAAACCGGCGTTGAAACCAACGCCGCAAGATTAACGTTCGGGTGTGCCGGGTCAATATATTTGTTCATATTGTATTCGATTCCTGCCGCCCGAAATTCTAACGCAACGACACGTAATTCCTTCACCGTCCCGCGTTCGATTCCTTGCAGACCGGGACCAAAATACACGTTCTGCACGTAATATAGTCCCGTATCCCGTCCGTAATCAACGGAACTTGCCCGAAGCATCGGCACTTCACGTTCCTGCACCGGCACCGGCTGCCCGCAACTGACTGACGCATCCCAGGCAAGCAATTCCCGCTTACTGTTGTTAATGTCCATATAATAAATACCGAACGGAGCACCGGAATATTTCCAGCCGTCTTCGTATTTACCGCTCTTAATCGGCTGACGCTGAACACCTTCCGGCAGATAGGCAACGATAAAGTTTTCCTCATCAAGAGGCAGCGGATACTGAAACTGGTCGCCGCTCTGACCGTATTGGTCGATGATTTCCGCCTTCGTTTCCCGAACGGGAGCAATCAGTGCCGCCCCCTGATTTTCCTGCGTTCCCTTTGCCCTGTCGATAAGTATCAATTTACCCCGCTGGTGCGTATGATGTCCGCTGGCAACGGCAACGACTTTGTTGGAGTTCGGAATTTCTCTGGCGTGAAGCAGCGAATTGGGAAACCACGAATTATTGCCGTAATACTCCGTTTGTCCTGTGCCGTCATAATTCATTGAAAACAATGAGTGCTGATACACCTGCGTCCGGTCATTGTAATCCCAACGTGTATAAATGACCCTTCCGTCGTTGAGAACCTGCGGATAATTAGTATGTACCTGGTCAAAACCGAAGCGGCGCATAAAGCGTCCGTCCCGGTCGCAGCAGTACAGATTAGACACGTCCGTCCACCAGCAATCGACAATCTGCATACAGCGTGTTGAAGCAAAAACAATGTTGCCGTCGGGCAGACAGCACGGCTCGATGTCGGCAAAACCGGTACCGAAGGTTAACTGCCGGATTGCTCCGTCTGCAATGTTATAGTCGTAAAGATGATAGTCGTCTTCGGTATAACTTTTGCGCATTGAGAACACGATTTTTTTCCCGTCAAAGGATACGGACGGGTCACGCAGCGTTCCGCCTTGGGGGGCATCGACAAGGATTTTTTCGCTTACCGTTCCGTCTTCCTTGATGGACAGCGACAGGAGTTTTCCGCCGAGCATATCCCGCTGTTCAGGACGTTGGGCATCGCTTGGGGCTTCGGTGTAAGAATAGTGCGAACCGCCGAGTACCTGATGTTTTGCATAAACGATTGCCGGATAGGTTTGACGGACGAATTGGAGACGCTGCTTCCGCCGTTCGGTGCAGGCATCGAAATAGAGTTGCTGCCGCCGGTCATCGTCTTGAGGGACGTTTTCTTTCTCTAAAGCGGTCAGGCGTTCCTGAAAGGGCTTTGCTTTTTCACCGAGTTCGGCGAGAACTTTCGGGACGTTCATTCCGCCGTCCTGAAATTGCCAATCCTGATGCAGCCGTTCGGTGAATGTTTGCGGTGCGGCAAAAAGCGGCGAAGCAGCAACGCCGATTGCAAAAATAATAACAAGGATAACAGCACGTTTCATATACTATATTATGCGTAATTTGCCGCCAAAATGCAACCGGAATCTCATTACGGAATCTCATTCACGTATCAGCCGTATTCCGAACGCACCGGTCAGTCAATATGTTGTTATGCCCGCAAAGCGACACCTTTGTTTTTGATAAATGTCAAAAAGTCCATACGGAACGATTCAATCTCTTCACCGGAGAGCGTTCGGTCTGCCGAACCAATCAAGTACCGGAACGAATAACTTGCCGTTCCCTTCTCCAACGTTTTGCCCTTGTACAACACGACAAATTCACGGCGGATGACCAACGGATGCGTGAACCCGTCCAGCACCGATTCCAGTTTATCAAAACCGTCATCTTCGAGCCAAATAAGCGAAAAGTCCATCCAGGAGAGCGGATAGCGCGGCGGGTCGGCAAACTTTTCTTCCCCCGTATTATTGCGGTCATTAAGGAGTATCTTTTCCGTGTCCATTTCAAACCAAACAACGTGTCCGCCTTCGGGACAAATCCGCTTCAGCATTTCTTTGGACAGAATCCCGAAACAGCCGTAATCCTTTCCGTCCGCCGAAACAACGTTCATCCAATCGCCCGGCGACTGCCACGGAAACGTACTTGCCTGCGCCGTATCAACATAACGGACAGCACCGAGACCGGCAGTTGCCAACGCCGCCGACAAAGCCGACTTCACGGACAACACCAATTCGTCCAACGCACCGGCACTCTGAAAAGCAATACCGGCAAAAGCGTGCCGCTCATTACATTCCCGATTTTTTCCGGTCGGCAAAAATGTCCGTCCACATTCAAAGAGCCGGAACTCCTGATAATATGGTCGGTTCTTCGGTATCAATGCCAGCAGATTCGGCATCAATGCCGTCCGCAGACGGGACGTTTCCGGCGAAGTCGGATTTTTCAACACCAGCGTTTCGTCCGGTTCGTAACCGATTTCTTTAAGTCCATTATCGTTAAACCAGATGTAATTATGCGTTTCAAGGAAGTTATGCGCTGCCGTCAACACGCGCCGGATTTTCGTTTCCGTCTTTAACGATTTTTCACCGAAAAGCGGTTTGAGCAGCACGGGCGGCATCACCGGCGGGATATTATCGTAACCGAAAACACGCAGCACTTCTTCGACAATGTCTTCCGGTATCGAAATATCTTTTCGGCTGCGGTGCGGCGGAACACCGGTAACCAATGTTCGGGAACCGGCGGCGGACGTTTGCTGCCATTCCGCACTGAAACCGAGCGACGAAAGAATTTCGGTAATCCTTTCCTGCGGCAACTTGATACCGGCAAGTTCTTCAAGCCGCTCTGCCGGAATTTCAATATAACGAACAGCGTCCTGCAAATCGCCGTCCAAAGTGAATCGGCTCAACACTTTTAGGGCAGCACCGGAATCTTCGATTAACTTCAAAATACGTGCAACGCCGGTTTTGACGCTTGACGGCGGCTGCGACTTTTCGTAACGCTGCGAAGCATCAGTGCGCAAATCAAGCCGCCCCGATGTCCGCCGGATACGCGCTGCCTTAAAGTTGGCGGACTCTAAAAGCAATTTCGTTGTTGTTTCCGTTACTTCGGTTTCCAAGCCTCCCATAATGCCGGCAAGGGCAACCGGACGGTAAGATGAACCGCCCGAAGATTTGCCGCCCCAGATAAACAGGTCTTCGGGCAATATCCTGCGTACCTTTCCGTCGAGTGTTTCAAAGTCCGTTTCTTTTCCCGCCGCCTTGACAACGATGCCGCCGAGTTTTTCGGCATCAAAAGCGTGTGTCGGCTGCGCTATTTCCCAATTAACATAATTTGTAACATCAACGAGCAGATTGTAAGACCGCAGACCGAGAGCGTGTAAGCGGCGTTGAATGAACAGCGGCGACGGAACCGTTCCGCACGTCTGAAATTCAATGCAGCCGTAACAGGGACAGTTTTCCGTATCTTCGTTTTTGAGCGGATACGGCGGCAGATTATCGAACATCGTAAGGTCGGTTTGCGGCAGCGGTTTTAATTCTCTGCCGAAAATTGCCGAAAACTCGCGGGCAAAACCGTAATGTCCCCAAAGGTCGGGACGATGCGTCAGACTCTTGTTGTCGATTTCGATAAGCGTATCGGTTTCGGGAATGTACTGTTCCAGCGGCGTGCCGTTTTTGATGTTTGCGGGACATTCCAAAACGATTTCGTGCCAGGCGGACATACCGAGTTCGGCGGCACTGCACAGGATTCCCTGACTGACTTTGCCGCTGCGTTCGCTTTCGGTTATCGTAACGTTATTTGCCAGTGTTGTACCGGCGGGGGCAAACGCAACTTTGAGACCGATGCGGACGTTCGGCGCACCGCAAACGGTAGTGTACGTTTTTGTCCCGCAATCAACGGTGCAAAACGTCAATTTATCGGTCAATTTATCGGTCAATTTACCGGTCAATTTATCGGTCAATTTATCGGTCAATTTTTCAACGCTTTTAATTTCGCCGATGAGAACGTTCTTGACGAACCGGCGAATTTCTTTTGTTCCTTCGACTTCGGCGGTCGAAAGTGTAATGCGGTTCGCAATGCTCTTCACATCAAGACCGGTCAAGTCAACGTATTCGGAAATCCAATCGAGAGAAATGTACATAACCAGCGCATTATCACTTTCTACGGTGCCGTTGTCAACAAGGCACGAAAAACGGACATACGAAACCTTATTATGCCTTTTGTGTTTTTTTTCTTTTTCGTGTTTTCGGGGGCAAAAAACGACTTGCAAAATAATGCACTTTTTGCAGAAAGATACACCGTTTTTTGGACATTTGCATTATTTTGCAACTTTTTTGCCCCCCTTGTACCTTTTGTAAAAAATGATACAATTTTTCTAACTTGTTGAATTATAACGGTTTGGACAATTACTAAAATATTTTTTTAGTTTGGCACAGTCCTCGCTGTATAATACTAGTAAGGAGAACGATTGTTTCCCCCCGCTTTGCGGCACATCGCCGCAAAGAAACACCCTTTCCAAACAATTGGAGAAAACGCTATGACTAAATCTCTCTCTCTCTCTCTCTCTCTCTCTCTCTCTCTCTCTCTCTCGCCGTAGTCCTGTTCGCGGTTAACACAGTTTCCGCCGACGTTACAAGCCCGACTTATACTATTGACGTATACAGGTCGGAAGGAACGTATAATGGCCTTATCTGGATTTCGCAGGAAGGGCTAAATGATTCTGACGGCCAGATTTACAGTAATATCAATTCCGGTACGTATCTCGGACTTGACGCTGCACCGACAAGTATTTCCTTGATATACAACCCCAATGACGCACAGTATCCGTTGAAATTTAGCACCCCAACCAACATTCATAACGACGACGGGTACGGGTTGGATTTTGAGTATCTTAAACAGAGAGCGGACGACCTCAATCAAACTATCTCGGCACTGGAAAGCCTTCTCAACACAGGAGTCAATTGGCTCCAAGTAACCCATACCGAGTCAGATGATTATTCGTACGGTGATTGGATTGACGTAAATTTGGATTTCACTGCCGATGGCGGATGGACGGCTAATATCGAAGGTGATTACTTCACGAACGCTCACGATGGTATTGCTTTCCGTTTCGGTCATAATGCAACTGAAACTCCCGAACCGGCAACGATGCTGATTCTCGGTTTAGGCTTGGCAGGTCTTGGACTTGCACGGAGACGCAAATAGCATCGGCTAGTGATGAGGGACGAGCGGCGAGGGGGGGGAGTAAATACTGCCGCTTGCCGCTCATCACTAACAACTCATCTTTTGCCCTTTAACACACATAATAACTATGCAAAAGATAATAACATTGTTTTTGGCGACATTCCTTGTCGCTGTCTCGTCTGCGAGAGCAGACTTTGAATTGATAGGTTCCGGCTGGTCTGTTACCGGCTTGCACGATACCGCAGTAGGTAATGAGTCCTACTGGTCCCTGAACGGTGCGGCAATCATATTTGCTGCCCTGTCCCCAGATTTTACAGATTTGGCTGACGGCGAATCCCGATATTCTTTCAAGAGTAAACCGGACGAAGCGTTGGTGTTCAGCACCGATTTTACCGTCAAGAAACTGGATAATCCCCTCACGGCAACGGCACTCATTGCCTTTTCGCTTTGGACATCGAAGGACGTTACGTCAATCCTTGTCAACGATAAGGCGGTTGTTTTTTCTGAAAAGGAGGGACAAAGCGGCTGGTATGACTTGCTGTTGTTCAGTGAGTTGTTCACCGCTGACGAGTCGGAAACTTTCACTTTGAAATTCGTCTATAATACTGACGATTGGGGACAGGTGACAGTCCTTGATTTCGGCGTGAAGTTTTATGATAAATTTTCGAGCATCAATCCGACAACTCCCGAACCGGCAACGAT
>JAITQJ010000111.1 GCA_031288955.1 Planctomycetaceae bacterium
TTAGGGAGTGTACTGATTCAATTTGTTCCGTCCGATAGATGAGTTGACCTGAACGATTGGCACCATAAAGCATCAACGGCGAATTATCGCGGTTGACACGGGCTAATTCTGCGGTTTTATGAAGTTCAGGATTACTTTTACGGTGTGCTTTTTCATACGCCCTGCTGTGCCAAAGTTTTTCCCAGTAATCCTTTTGCCGATGTAAATCTGCAATGGGATCAAAATTATCCCGGTCCCATCGTGCAGCATCTTGTAATAGTCCCGCTCCCCCCTCTGCTCCCTTTACAATATAGTTCAAGGAATGGCGGTATCGTAAGAGTTTTGTTATGAGCGAGGAAGAATTGCGGTTATTGCTACGGAATTGATCAAAAAATGCTTTGCGGTGGTTGGGTTGTTCCTGAGTCAAACGCTGTGGAGCAAGTTCGAGAAAAAGCATTTTCGTTGTCGAAGTTTCGTTCGCAAAACATTCGAACACATCTAACATATCTTTTGGTGTTCCTTTGCCCAAAGTGATTTTTGCAGCAGATGCTCCCGTCATTTTTTCCAGTTCCTCTGTGTGAAAACCGAATCCGCCGAGCGACGCACCCGCAATCAATATACGGGGATGTTTCGGGGATTCTCCCTGTTCGATTGAAAGAAAATTTTCAAGAGAACCTTTAATATCTGCGGCAGTTATGTCCGGCTGCGGGTGGACGTGCCAAATGCAAAATCCCGTGAAAAATATGACGAGAAAAAGGAACGACAGGCGAGGTCGCGGCAACTGACGGATGAGATGAAAGTCGAACATAATGGATTGGGGTTGGTGTTATTTTTTTTACTAGGGCGTGCCACCACTCCCTAGAATTGAAAATAAATGAACGGGTCGGCATTGCTGCCGCCGATGAACGTAATCATAAACAGGGCAGCGGCATAAGTCAGCCCGCGCAATACCGGATTCTTTGCCAGTACCGGCACTTCGCTATGGTACCGCTCACACAACGTGTCCATCAGGAAAACGCAAATCATATAAAAGACAAATGTCGTATGAATGCCGCTGATTGAGTTATCGCCGGACCGGAGAATCCCAGACAGATAGGCAAATGCTTCCGGCAGCGTATTTGCCCGAAAAAATATCCACGCAAAGCAGACAAGGTGAAAGGTAACAATCATTCCGAGCAGTTTTGCAATCCGCTCTTTTAATGCCGGTATCTTGTTATTTTCCATTACAGAATCGTTCACCCGCTTTCCGGTAACGGCTTTATGGACGGCAAGATATAGTCCGTGTAAGGCACCCCAAACGATGAACGTCAGTGCCGCCCCGTGCCACAAACCGCCGAGCAGCATCGTGAGCATCACATTGATATACGTCCGATACTTTCCGTTACGGTTTCCTCCGAGCGGAATGTACAAATAATCTCGCAGCCACGATGACAACGAAATGTGCCAACGCCGCCAAAAGTCGGTTATATTGCTTGCCAAATACGGCTGGCGGAAATTGAGACAAAGTTCGATTCCAAACAACCGGCTTACCCCGCGGGCAATGTCGGTGTAACCGGAGAAGTCGCCGTAAATCTGGATGGCGAAGAGGTACGCACCAAGGAGCAATGTTCCGCCGCTGTAAGCCGACGGATTCGTAAAGCAATCATTGACATACGGAGCAACACCGTCGGCAATAAATATCTTTTTGAAAAAGCCCCAGAAAATCAGCCGGATACCGTTATAAAATTGCAGCGAGTCAATGTTCCGTGCTTTGGCAAATTGCGGAATGAGATTACCGGCACGTTCAATCGGACCGGCAACGAGTTGCGGAAAATAGCAGACATACAGTGCGAAGTCGATAAAATCGGTACACGCTTTTTCTTTTCCCCTATACACGTCAATGGTGTATGCCATTGTTTGAAACGTGTAAAAACTGATGCCGACCGGCAGGATGATGTTTAACGTTACAAAATCGGCTTGAAGACCGAAGGGGGCGATGACCCGCTCAAACGAATCCGCAAAGAAATTGAAATACTTAAAGAAGCCGAGAATACCGAGGTTCGTAACAATACTGAACCATAGAACGTACTTTCTATATCTTGCCCCCCCCCCCCCCATTTATCCATTTTAACTTATTTTCGGCAAGGAGCAGTCCGCAGCAGTAATCGGTGATAGTTGAAACGGCAAGGAGCGAGCAGAACCGCCAGTCCCACCAGCCGTAGAAAAAGTAACTGACTGCGATGAGCCAGATGTTTTGCGGTTTGCGTTTGAGGCAAAGATAGATGCCCCAAACGACCAGAAAAAAGACCGGAAACTCCCAGGAGTTAAAACGCATTTGTTCTTATTTGTAAACGCCAAAGCAGCAATCGGCGGGAACTATACAGAAAACGGCAAAATGCGTCAAGAGCAAACTTTATTCGATAACAGGGATGACATTTATCGTTTTCCCGATTTACGATGATTGTAATCTTGCATAACGTCGGCAATTCTCTGCCGCTGTCTTGCATTTTGTCCCTCTATGCGTTAAAATGGGCGGGCTTTCCGAAATATGCGTTTTTAGTATGTCCCAACATTTATTGACATTCAGTACGGCACGGTTGTTCCAGTATTGGGACCTCGGTATTATCATTGCCGCTGCCGCTATCCTGATGACAGCCTTCACCGTTTGGCTGATGTACCGATTGCGTGTCAAAGCGGCTTATGCCGCTCTCGTTTGGGTACCATTTCTTGTTATCGTCCTTACCGGCTACGCTCATACCGTCCGCGAAGAAAAAGCCAGCCTCGAACTTTGGATTGATAATATCAAAACCGCCGCCAAAGTTTTTGCCTTGACAAGCGAATCTCTCGGACACGCCCAACTAACCGACCTGAAAGACGACAATCAGCAAAAAATCTATCAGCGGCTTCTCGCACTGCAAACGCAGTGGCGCGAAGAGATTCCCTTTGCCGCTTCGATTTATACTCTCAAACGGATACCGGGAACGCCAGACCGCTGCTTTTTTGCCGTTTCGTGTCCGTCCGGCGTGAACAAAGACGGCGAAATTGACGAGAGCAACGAAGCAGGCAATGCTTTCGGTACTCCCTGCAACGAATGGTCCGATGCGCTGCAGCGGGGTTTTGACGGCGCAATGGTTGTCGCCGAAAAGGTTGCTGCCGGCAGCCGGCACAATAAAAAAGACAGTGATAAAAAAGACAGTGATAAAAAAGACGGCGGTCTTGTTACTGTTATCGTTCCGCTGCACGATTTACGGGTCTCTGACCGTTTCGGTCATCCCTATACCGAAGCCGTTTTGGGAATTGATGTGTTCAAAGACAGTTGGAGCGGCATCGCCGGCAGGCTGCACGTTGTTTTGGTACAGACGCTTATCACATATCTGGTTTTGTATGCGGCAATCGTTGCAACCGTTTCGTTTGTCATTGTGGGTTTGCAAAAACTGTGGAGAGCGAATGCGGGAATGTTAGCCGCCCAACTTCATACCGAACAGTTAACGAAAGCGAAGAGCAATTTTATGGCGGCGATGAGCAAAGAAATTTCTACGGCTTTGGAATCAGTCGTTAGTTTCACGGATATTCTAACGCAGCGTGTTGAGCAGAATTGCGGCAGTGAAATGCGGGACGAAGCCCAGGGACTCTTCGAGATTATTCATAAGAACAGTCAGGATTTAATGCAGGTCGTCAACGATGTGATTGATTACGCCCGAAGTGAAGCGAATACGTTGGAAATTGAGTTGACACCGATGTCCCTGAAACAGGTATTTGATGACGTGAGCCGCATCGTCAAACCGGGAATTACGGCAAAAACGCTGGATTTCTCCGTACATTTCGCCGATGATGTTCCAACGTTTGTTCTGTGCGACCCCGTCCGGCTTCGGCAGATTTTGACAAACATTGTCAATAATGCCGTGAAACTGATAGACCGCGGCAGTATTCAGATTCATTGTTCTGCCAAGCCGCCGACAACGGATTTCTATTCCGTTATCGAACAAAAAACTTTATTCGCACCGGAAGAAAAACCGTTTGTCAAACTGGACAGCAAACATCCGTTTGCGGCACTGACGATGCTGCAAATTGACATTATTACCGCCGGTGCTTCGCCGCAGCAAATTGAGCAAACGATAGCAGAAGAGGCGAAAACGCTGGATGACGGCGGCGAACAGCACGGTGATTCAACGCTGCTGCGTTTGGGCGGTGAAGGTTTGGGGTTAAGTTTCGCCAAACGGCTTGCTGCGCTGATGGACGGAATCGTGCTGGTCTCTGCGGCTAACCGCTCTTTGAGGTTTTCACTGCTCCTGAACGTTTTCATTCCGAATAACCGTCCGTCGGCGAAGGCTTTTCAGCCGCATCCGCTGCAAGGTTCGCAAATTGAACCCGGCTTGGATATTCGGGACCCCGCACGCATTGAAGGCAAAGATGCCGAATGGGAAACGGAAGAAGGAAAACCGCTTAAACACACACGGGTATTGATTGTCGAAGACGTGGCGGCGATTCAGATGATTCTTTCGACACAACTGCGGGAGGCGGGGGCGATTGTCGATATTTGCGAAAACGGCGACGTTGCTATCAGGAAGATAAACGAGAATATTGATAACGGTATTTTTTACGACATCATTCTGATGGATACGCAAATGCCGGTGATGGACGGTTTTCAGGCGGCGGCGGCGTTACGGCAGCAGGAGTTTCATACGCCGATTATTGCGATGACAGCATACGCCCATCTCGGCGACAAGGGAAAATGTGTGGAAGCCGGCTGCGACGATTATCTGTCCAAACCCGTTGACGGCGGCGAAATGATTGCGAAAATTAAAAAAATGGCGAACAGGTAACGATAGAATGTTTTCCGGTATTATAGAAAAGTTAGGTAAAGTTTCGGCGTTGATTTCTGAGCCGCCGGGTTGTCGGCTGGTTATCGAAGAACCAACGATTGCGGCAGAAACAAACGTTGCCGACAGCATTGCGGTTAACGGCTGCTGTTTGACCGTTGTCGAAAAAACACCGGCAACGTTGACGTTTCAAGCCGGTCCTGAAACGCTGCAGCGGACAAATCTGGGCGTGCTGCAAACCGGCAGTTCTGTCAATCTTGAGCGGGCGTTGGCGGTCGGCGACCGCTTGGGGGGACACTTCGTTTCGGGACACATTGACGGACAAGGCGAATTAGTGCAGATTGACGACCACGGCGATTGGCAGGACTATTACTTTGCCGTGCCGGCGGAATTGTCGAAGTTTTTGGCATCAAAAGGGTCGATTGCTGTGGACGGAGTGTCGTTGACGCTGGTACAGTGCGATGCTGACAGATTTTCGGTAGCGTTGATTCCGTTCACGCTGAAAGTAACGACGCTGGGCAACTTGAAAATCGGCGGCAAAGTGAATATCGAGACGGATGTTCTCGCAAAATACGTCCAGCGGTTGTTGGATAAATAACAGAGGCGGTAGGATTTTGTCGATTTTAGCGGCGCAGGCTGCCGATAACACGGATAGCAGTGATTGTTCACGGATAGAAAATGCGCCCGTCTCTCTGGCTTATCCTGATTTTGTCTTTTTCCGCCGGAATGTGCTGCGCCCTCGCCGTTCGGCACTATTATTTTGAAGCAAAGGCGAAGCCGCCGGTACACCGCGTTCGGACGGCAGAACAAATTGTCCGAATTATCGTTGCGAAAAAAGATATTGCCGCCGGAACGTTCATTACTGCTGATACCGTTGAGTTTCAGGATGTTCCTGTGTCGGAATTGCCGAGTGAAGCCCTGACTGATTTTGCCAAAGTCTATCGCCGCGTGCCGTCTTATCCGATTCCCGCCGGTTGTCCGATTTGCGAAGATTTGCTGCGTCCGTTGGAAGTTACCGGCAATGAACAGGCAACATTTATCCCTGCCGGAAGTCAACTTATAACGCTGCAAGTTGACCAAATCCGTCACGGCAACAGTGAGCCGCTGCAAAATATGCCGCTGTCGTCCGTACTGCATCCCGGAGAACATATTGACATCCGCATCGTGCCGCGTCAGGAGTCGCAGGGAAAAATGGCGGAAATGAAGAATAAAGTGCTTCATTCGTACAAAAAAACGCAGGATTTACGCAGCGAAGGCGAACTCGTGCTGGAGAATGTGCCTGTCCATAAAATTGCGTCCGCCAATAACAGCGGCAGTGCTGACCGGAATAATGCTGTCGGACTGCTGCTGGAAAAAAATGACATCGAGAAACTAACGGCGGCTTCCCGCAAAGGACTGATACGGATTGTTCTCGGCAGTCAGCAGGCGGCAAATGTTGCGAGAAAAGAGGAACCGGCAGAGGGGCAGGTGAAAACAGAAAACAAAGAAAAAGAACAGGAACAGTATCCGGTACCGGATGTACCGGTGAAGATGGTGAAGACAGCACCGGAACCGATGGATATAAAGGACATTGAACAGGCATTGCCGCCCGCACCGCTGCCGCCGGAAACGGTATTGATACGCAACGAGTTGCAAAAAGAGGATAAACCGGCAGAAAAGGCAAAAGAACAGGATACGGCGAACTTCGGTACTCTCCCCAAGCGTTCAAATTCTGTTTTTCGTTTTGTTTCGCCGCTGACTCGCCGTTCTTTAGATGTCGAGCCGCCTGCGAAAGAGGAGGATATGACGATAATTCATTTCGGCTCCGGTTCCTTCGGTTCCGGCTCTTCGGTAACGGAAGAACATTCGCCCTTTGAAAGGCACACCCGCACCGTTCCATAGAAATAAGCCTATAAAGCCGGAAAGGTCGTCATCATTTTTCCGGCTTTGGCTCCGGTCTTGTCAATGCTCTAAAAAGATTTATAATACTGGAGCGCAAAGTGTACACCTAACAAATAATATGACCGCAGTTGTTTCTGATTTTGACGTAAAGCAAACGATTATGCTTGATGGTTCTTTCGGTCCCGCAGAAACCGAACAACTGACAGCCGCTCTTAATAGCGATGCCGGAAAACTCGAAACACTCCGTGATGCCCTTGCTGAATTGGAAACCGAAGCGTCAAAAGGAAAATTAAGTGCCGCCGGTCACGTCCGGCTCGGTGTTGGAAATTACCTGCTGGGACGCTGCGAAAAAGCCGCCGACAACCTCAAACACGGTGACGGCGGAGCGTTGGCATCTTATTATGCCGCCAAATCGCAATTTTTTATCGGTCTTTATGATGAAGCCCTGAAAAATTATGATTCGGCGCAGAAGTCCGGCTATAATCCCGGCGACTGTACGTTGGGAAAAGCCGAAATCTACCGTTATCAGAACAATCCGAAGAAAAGTTGGGAACAACTTGAAAAGTGTCACGGTCCGGTTGAGCAGACGGCAGAATACCTCTATCAGCGGGGCGAAACCGTTGCCTTGCTTGTCGATGAGGACACTGTTGAGAATCCTTCCGAACAAGCCGTCAATTATTTCGAGCGGGCTTATGCCGCCGACAAAACGCATCCTGGTGCGATGTTCGGTTTGGCGAAAGAAACGGAACGGCGGGGGAACGATGATGATGCACTGGAACTTTACAAAAAAGCCGCCTCGCGTTTTCCGGTGCATACCGGTATTCTGTTCAATCTGGGTGTTCTGTACGAAGACAAGGAGATGTACGACCACGCCGTTGTGTGTTATCAGCGGATTGTCGATGCACAACCGAATAATCAGCGGGCGAAACTGTTCCTTAAAGATGCAAAGGCTTCCAATGATATGCACATTGACGAGGAAGTCCAACGCCGCAAAGACAGGGTTCATCAGGTACTTAATCTGCCGGTCAGCGACTTTGAACTTTCGGTGCGCTGCCGCAACTGCCTGAAGTCGATGGGGATTTTGACTCTCGGCGATTTGTGCAAATATACGGAACACGATTTGCTGGCGAGTAAAAATTTCGGCGAGCAGAGTTTGATAGAAATCAAGGAGATGCTTACTTTGAAGGGTTTGCAACTCGGTCAATTAGCGATGGAGCGTCCGGTAATAGAGGAGCGGAGTACCTCGTCGTTGAGTACCGAAGACCAGGAGACTCTGCTGCGTCCTGTAACGGATTTGAATTTGTCGGTTCGGGCGCGCAAGTGTATGCACCGGCTCAACATTCAGACGATTGGCGAGTTGGTACGCTACACGGCGGACGAATTGCTGAAGTGTAAAAACTTCGGCGTAACGAGTCTCAACGAAATTCGGGAAAAACTTGTCAACTTCAGCATCACGCTCCGCGGCGAATGATGATACATCTCAATGAGACGGTCTGTTAAAAAATACGTCAAATCTGCTTTGCTGCGTTCCGGTCTGTTGCGGCTGCGGCAGCGGATACGTCCTTAATCGCTTGCCGTCCTCTGTACTGTAGGATATTTGTAACGGAAAGCCTTTGTTGATGGACAAGGCGTATGAGGGTAATGCGTGCCGCAAAAAGGCAAGAAAATGCAAAATGAAGCCGGAGGTGCCGCCGAAGAAGAATCGAAGATACAAGCGGAGGGATGATAAGGAGTTGTACAAACACCGCAACGTAGTCGAACGTTACTTCTGTCAAATAAAGGAGTTCCGGCGAATATGTACCCGATACGATAAGTTGGACGAAACTGATAACGCCTTCATCGCACTCGCTAACATCGCTATTTATCTGAGAAATTAGAGTCAACACGCCCTAGTATATGTTATGGAACATATCTACTAAAAAGAGGTTTTTATTCTCTCTGTTTCTGTGCCTCCGCGGTAAAAAGAGTTATGAGAACTTGCCCGTAATCCGCTGACAATTATCAATTACCGAGTAATGAATATCGCTCACATAACAGCATCGCCGAATTTCGGCGGTCCCGAACGGCAGATGCTCGAACTTGCACGCACGTTGGAAAAGACACGGGCGGTGAAGTTTTTCATCGCCTCGTTTCCCGAAGGCGGTAACGCCGAAGCGTTTCTCGCAGAATCGGAAAAAAGCGGGTTTCCCACGTACCGCTTTCACAATGATATGCCGCATCTTTTCGCCGCTCTGCGTGAAATGATACGGTATCTGAAAGAGAACCGTATCGATGTCATACTGGCACACGGACATAAGGCACGAATGTTGGGCTGGCTGGCGGCACGTTGGCTGCACATTCCGATTATCGGTGTTTCGCGGGGCTGGACAGGAGAGAACCGGACAATCCAATTTTACGAACGCATTGATAAGTGGATTCATCGGCGGATGGACTTTGTCGTATGTGTTTCCAACGGTCAAAGCGAAAAAGTGCTTCGTTATGGAACGCCGAAAAGCCGTGTTTTGGTCATTCATAATTCGGTGCGGACGAACCGGTTTGATGAGTCGCCGGAAGTGGGTGCTGCTGCGGAACAGCGGCGGAATCAGTTGGAAAAAATGTTTACACGCAAACCGTTTTTCGTGCTGGGGGCTGCCGGTCGGCTTTCGCCGGAAAAGGGTTTCGACATTCTGATTCAAGCGGTAACTGCTGTCAACAGCAAGCGGATTTTACCGCCGACGGCATTGGTGATATTCGGGGACGGAGTGCTGCGTGAATCGTTGCAGGAACAGATTGACGAATTGAACGCTGCGGACTATATCAAACTGGCGGGTTTTACAGACGAACTTGACCGGTTTATGCCGCATTTTGATATTTTTGTGCAGTCGTCGCATACGGAAGGTTTGCCGAATGTTTTGCTGGAAGCGATGGCGGCGAAAACGGCGGTTGCGGCAACGGATGCCGGCGGAACGAATGAGGTTGTTGCCGACGGCAAAACGGGTTTGCTTGTACCGGCAAATGATGTCCGTGCTTTGGCGGAGGCGGTGGAAAAGGTATTGAAAGACAATGAGTTACGAAAAATGTTTGGAGAAGAAGGACGGCAGCGGGTCGAAAAACATTTTACCTTTGAAGCCCAAGCCGAAGCATATTGGCAGTTGATAGAAAGCATAACGAAAGTAAAGGGCAAAGCGTGAAAAGATTGCCCGATAGCAGGAACAACAGAGTTGCAATCGTAAGATTGCGTATGCCTCCTTCACTCCGCAATTACTCAGGTTTCTCTTCACTGTTAATGCGGAACTCAATTTCGTAATTCTTGATAAACTCCGTCTCTTCGTGCGTCAAAGCGTAGAGCGGACATATCAAGCCGTCTATCTGGTCTATCAGCGGCTTACTGTAACGGATTTTGTACTCCTTGTATTTCGTAACGTGTTTGTACTCTTGCGTTTCGTGTTCAATTACATTACGTTCAATACTCCGCAGATACTGCTTGTACAACTTTTCTATTTTCGCTCTGACCGCCGGTGTCAACTTGGCAACCGGTATCGGAAACGATTCTATCTCGTAGGATTTCAAATCAAGATTGTTGGTATAAACTTGCTGATACCACCAAAATAAACTGCTCGATAAAATTGCACCAACTACATCGGCAATGTTTTTATCGAAGCACAGCGGCTTTTCCTTTGTTGAGTCCGTTGAGTAATTGGTGATGACATTATAATACAAACCGCCGGAAGTCCGGTAATAAACCGGTTTGCCCTCTTCACGCAGCAGCGATTTGATTCTCGTATGTTTCTTGGCAAACAACTTTCGGAGAATCTTGTTTTCGATTGGGCGTGAAATTTTCGGTATCCGACCATTCAGGCGAAACCGCAAGCCGTCCGTAAATTGCAACCCTTGTAACAATTTTTCCCTACTTACTTCTTTTGACCTGCGGTTTAATTTTGTCGTCCAAAGATGTTCGCACTTTGTATGCGTTTTGACAAACGAAATGATAGATACTCTAATTTCCGAGTGAGGGAACATCATCACTGGTCTTTTCGCATAATTCGACACCTTTATCGTTTCGCAGTTATTGAACAATAACTGATGCAGAGCGGTCATCGAATCGCTCGAAACAATAGACAGCGGTACAATAAAATGCACATAACCGTTCTTTTTAACGTTACGAAAAGCCCATTCAAGAAATAACGAAAACGTGTCCAGCGAACC